>JBAWZJ010000091.1:0-7981 GCA_037143085.1 Parachlamydiaceae bacterium
GTTACAAGCGATGTTGATTTTTACATCGTTAGCTCTTGGAATGTCCCTTCCATACCTAGCGTTAGCGGCGTTTCCTTCCCTATTGCGGTTCCTTCCAAAGCCGGGTCCATGGATGGAGACATTTAAGCAGTTAATGGGCTTTTTGATGATAGCCTCTGTCATATGGCTTGTTTGGGTTTTCGGTGCACAGTCTGGATCATTCGCCGTAACGCTACTCCTTGCGGGCTTTTTCTTCATGGCAATTGCTTGTTGGATTTATGGTCGTTGGGCAACTCCAGTATGCAAGAAGAGAACGCGTGCTATTGGAACAGCCTTTGCGCTCGCTTTCTTCGTGATGGGATCGTATGTCGTTGTTCAAGCCTCATCTTCATGGGCTCAGGCTATGGGCGGACACTCGTTGGCACACAACGCATCTGACACATGGGAAGAATTTTCTCCTAAGAGAGTAGCGGAGCTTCAGAAACAAGGAATTCCAGTATTCATCGACTTCACAGCAAAATGGTGCTTGATTTGCCAAGCAAACCATCTTGTGTTGTCAAAGGATGACGTGTCGCAGAAATTTAAGGAGAAAGGGATTGTTCGAATGAAAGCTGACTGGACTAAACGTGACGAGGTGATTGCAGAACAGTTGCGGAAGTTTGGGAGAAATAGCGTTCCTCTTTATGTTCTTTACAACGGAGACGAACATTCTCAGCCGCAGATTTTGCCGCAAATACTGACACCGGATATCGTTGTGGGAGCACTTGAAGGCTTATGAGATTGATCGATTCCCACGCGCATATTGCTTCGGACGAGATTTTTCCGGAAGTAGAGTCTATTTTGGAACGGGCTAAGCGGGCTGGTGTCTCCGATATCATCAACATCTGTACAGATGATATCACATTAAGGAGAGGGCTTGAGTTATCCTCTAAATATCCGTGGGTTCATAATGTTGCATCGACAACGCCTCATGATGTGTTGACTGAGGGGGAGAAGCTATTTCCTTTGATGGCAAAGCATGCGAAACAAGGGGATTTGGTTGCTATTGGTGAAACAGGACTTGATTATTTTCATCACCATTCCCCTCCTGAGATGCAAAAGGAATTTCTCCGACGTTATTTGCAATTAGCTTTAGAATGTAACCTTCCTGTTGTTATCCATTGCAGAGATGCATTTTCCGATTTTTTTAAAATTCTCGACGAAGAATATATTGTCTCTGGAAAACACGCCCCCGGGGTTCTTCATTGTTTTACTGGGACAGCGGCCGAGGCAGAGGAAGTGATCAAACGAGGGTGGTATATTTCTTTTAGCGGTATTGTGACATTTAAGAAGAGTGAACCTTTGCGTGAAATTGTAAGAAAGGTGCCACTGGAACAGATTCTTATTGAGACAGATGCTCCTTATTTAGCACCCCAGAGCCATCGAGGCAAACTGAATGAACCCGGATTTATCTCGGAGACAGCGGCAGTTATTGCGTCCTCTAGAGGTGTTAGTGTGGATGAAGTCGCTGCGGTGACCTCTACAAATGCTGAAAAATTATTTAGACTTAGGAAAACTCATGTTTAAAGCTATTGTATTATCCTCTTTGTTGCTATGTGGATCCGTATTAGCGCAAGAACCTCCATCATCGATTCAAGATCCTGCGATGATCGTCAACAATGAGCTTGTCCGTTTGGACACATTGATCCAAGCGACGGAACAGACACTAGAAGGGGAAAAGAAGCTCAGAGGTATGATTGTTGAATATCAGAAATTTCACGAACAATTTCTGAAAAAACCGGAAGATAACGAATTGCTTTTCAAAGTTGTTAAGAGTGCACACAAGACATTAGAAACGATTAAAGAAAATCATTTGACCCAGACGTTTGATAAAGAGTTTATCGATGAATTGACCGTCCTGGCTCAACCTGCGACTAAAAGAGGAATTCCAAAACCATGATAGACCTCTTTCAAAACTTCTAATGAACCTATATTCGAGTTCTTTTTTCGCTGGTTGTAAGATCAATCTTCGGGTAATATTAAACCGATATGACCCGAAGATCGATCTTACAACCAGTAAAAAAATAATCTCGAATCTATACTGCCCATAGTTCAAAATGAGAAATTTTGGCTAGCTTGAAAGCTCCCGCGATTTTTCAATCCCGAGGCTTTGAAACAGTCAAAAAATCCAAATTTCAATTGGAACCAGTATAGGCCATTATAAATTTTGAAAGAGGTCTAATGCAACCGATCAATTATATAGACAGAAAAACCGGAAAAGAATGTGTCGAGCAAGTGTACGGAGCTGCCTTTTTACGCCTCCTTTACGGATCGGGACTTGATACCCAGCTCTTTGGTCAGCCTTTAGCGCATGTTCTTGCAAGAATACCTCTATTTTCAGCGTTTTATGGATGGCTTCAGAACAGAAAATGTAGTGCAAAAAAGGTCCTTCCTTTCATTAAGACTTTTGGAGTGGATACATCAGAATTTACTCAAGATCCAGCAACATTCACCTCTTTCAATAATTTTTTCACCAGACATCTGAAAGCAACGGCCCGTCCTATAGCAGAGGGAGCCAATAGAGCGGTCATTCCAGCCGATGGACGGTATCTTTTTTATCAAAATATTAAGGAAGCAGATGGCTTTGTCGTAAAAGGGGAAAAATTTGACCTTGCCACCTTGCTGCAAGATAAACAGCTTGCTTCAAAATATTCTGAAGGGGCAATGGCGATTGCCCGTCTATGTCCAACCGATTATCACAGGTATCATTTTCCTTGCGATGGCATTCCTTCGGATACCCATTTCATTAATGGGTGGCTTTATTCTGTCAATCCTGCAGCAATCAAGAAAAACGTTAAAATCTTTGCTGAAAACAAGCGGACCGTTTGTGTTTTAGATACAGCAGCATTTGGAAAAGTCTTATTTATGGAGATAGGCGCAACTTGTGTGGGCGCTATTCATGAAACTTATGCGGCAGGTAAGGTTTGTAAGAAAGGAGATGAAAAAGGGTATTTTTCCTTTGGCGCCTCCTCCCTTATTCTATTGTTTCCTCCCCATACTATCCGTTTTGATCAAGATCTCCTCGATGCTTCAGCAAAGCATGTTGAGATACGATGTCTCATGGGAGAGAGTATGGGGACTGTTTCTTAACGTTCTTTCAGTTTCGATAGAAGTCTTAGGAATTCAATATACAGCCAAACCAGCGTTACCATCAGAGCGAAAGCTCCGTACCATTCCATGTATTTAGCCACACCTTGTTTGGCTCCCTGCTCGATGAAATCAAAATCGATAATGAAGTTTAACGCTGCGATAACAACAACAAAAAGGCTGATACCGATGCTAAGCCATGAGCTGCTGTACATGAATGATGCATGGACACCAAAAAAGCTTAAAACTAAAGTGACGAGGTAGACGATAGCGATCCCTCCCGTTGCTGCGACAACGCCAAACTTGAATCTTTCGGTCGCTTTGATCAGTCCGCTTTGGTAGGCCACCAGCATAGAAAAAAGAGTGCCGAATGTAAGACCCGCAGCTTGTATGACGATACCTGGGAAGTTCATTTCTAACTGAGCCGACAACCCTCCAATGAAGAGTCCTTCTAATAAAGCATATAGTGGAGCAGTTATAGGAGCCCATGCTTGTTTGAACACAGTCACCATTGCTGTGATGAATCCTCCGATTAAACCCACCATCAACCAAGGGGCAATAGCAGCTCCTTTATAAAATTGCATCCATGTCCATCCTGCAGAAAGCATGCAGACAAGGAGTAATAGGATTGTTTTATAGACCGTTCCTTGAATTGTCATGGTGTTGGTTCGGTCGGCGTACGAACGCTGACTGAGAAAAACATTGGATCCAAGGGCTGGGTTTGATGTCGTCATTGTCATATTAACCTCCATTTAAGTCATACAGAACTTTAGTTATACCGAATAGGCAAAAGCCCATTATAAGGGATATATAAGGAACGTCAATCAAAATTTGGCGTAGCAGGGGCAAGGGCACGGCAAGAGAATGAATCACGTTGGGTTAGATGATTTCTTCTCGAAAGCTCGCTGCCACCGTGCCATGTCAGATAGATATCTATCTTCTTCTGAAAGAGGTGCCGCTTTTGGCTTCTTTTGTGACTTTTCTTTTTTTGAGCTTGACGGTTTAGCCTGATTTGCTTTTTCAAGCGATTTGGACTCTTTTTCAAATGCTGAAAGATAGTAGTCAAAGCAACCTTCAGCACTGATTTTTTCTTGTGGAATGCTTTGAGGAGGGGGCTGTGGAGGAGGTTCTTTTCTTATTAACTTAGAAATGGTAGTTGGAGAGGGTAAATTGTCGCTGTTTTTCGACTCAGAATCAGGCGTCGTTTTACGATCTTGAACAACTGTTTTTAAGGTTAATTCTTTAAGAACAAGTGGTTGCGATTTGTTTTTATTCTTACACCGTTTTCCCACCCATGAGAGAAACTCTTCGATTGTTTCTGTATTGGCTAAACGGATTTTAGATAAACGCGCTAATGTCTTATCCGATGTAACAACCGTGTGTTCTTTTGGATTTTTAACCTCTTTTAAAGCGTGCAGGATGAACTCATCAGCGGTTTCTCTGGTGGCAGTAAAGATGATTTCAAGACTTTTGTAATGATTACGCGTACTCTCATCTTCTTGGTAATGAGAATCAAAAACAACAGTAATATCGAGTAGTAGTTCAGATGCTTTGGCTTCAAGGATTTCGATGACATCCTTTCGCTTCTGCTTCAGGTCTTCACCTGCTTGTAAAAGACGAAATAGAAGATTGTATCCATCGATATAGTAGTGCATTAGACCTCTTGCATAATTCAGGTTCTGTCGATTTGTGGGTTCTTTTGAGCTTATTTTCGACTTCAAATTGCAGGGGCAATATCAACTTTCGTATATGGCCCCTGCAATTTGAATCGAAAATCGGCCAAAATAATCCCAAAAATCGACGAACCCTGAATTATACAAAAGGTCTATTTATCCAAGAGTTTCCAATAAAGGAATGAGCTTCTCTAAGGCTTTATGCCGATGAGAAATTCGATTTTTAGTTGCTTCATCTATCTCTGCAAATGTTTTGTCGTACTCGTGCTTTACAAAAAGAGGATCATATCCAAAACCATTCCGCCCTCGTTCTTCTGTCAGAATTCGCCCTTCACATGTGCCTGTTGCAGATTTGATCACCTTTGCTGGAGATGCCAAGACCAGGGTGCATTCATAGTAGGCGATCCGTTCCATCTCATCCAATGGACGCATTGCGGCTAACAGCTTCTGTCTGTTTTCTGTATCTGTGGCATCATCTCCTGCGTAACGGCGGGAGTGAATACCTGGGGCTCCATTAAGGGCTGGAACAACTAATCCGGAGTCGTCGGCTAAAACAGTTTTTTGAAGTGTCGCAGCTGCATGTAAAGCTTTAAGATGAGCATTTCCTGCAAATGTCAGTTCTGTTTCGGGAGGCGGTACATAATCAGGAAAATTCAGCAAAGTTAAAACGTCTAGAAAATCTAGACGTTTTAACATATCTCGGAATTCTCTAATCTTGTGAAGGTTCGTTGTCGCTAAAACAATTTCCATTGATTCCTACTTATCTAGGTAGCTTTTGAGACCAACTATTTGGAATTCCTCTTCACGGAAGGTGAACGAGTCGCCTACTTTTAATCCGCACATTGCCTGTGCCAATTTCGATTGAAAAGATAGAACATGTGCATCAGGATCTGCTTCCCAAGGACCTAGAATCGTGTAGGTAATTTTGCTGTTCTTCTCATCTTCCAATTCGATGATACTTCCCACTCCCACTTCAGTAGGAGAGATATCCGCTTTTGTGATCAAACGGGCATGACCTAGCTGGTCTGACAGAGTTTTTAGCTCGCTTTGTAAGCGAGAGCGGCGTTCCAATGCAAACTTGTATTCGGAGTTTTCCCGCAAGTCTCCAAGAGCTCGTGCGGCTTCAATTTCCCTTGCATTTTCTATGATTTCTATTGTACCTACCTGTTTTGCCCTTTCCTGGGTTTTCAGGTATCCAGCTTCTGTTGTCCATACGATGTTGATATCAAAATTTTTAAGGCTTTTTCCTTTCGCTAGTGATGGGTGGACCACTTCTGCTAGAGAATGCAGGATCTTGATATCATGGTCATTGAATGTTTGACATTTTGTAACTAGAAGCAAGAATTCCTTAACGAATTCCAATTTTGTTCCTTCAATGATTTGTCTGACAACGGCATAGCGCTTTGCAAGAAGCGTTGAGTACATTTTCTTTGTTAACTCTTTATGCTCAGGTTTTGACTCAATAATGCTTAAGAGGATAAGGTCTGCCTCCAATAATTGGCAGAGCCCTTTTTTATCGGCAAATGGAACTTCTGCATTTTCTTGTAAAGCAGCTTTTTGGAAATACCAAAAGAAAAGATCGGCATTTTTTTCTGGGTGATGGATTAATTTTTCAATCTCTTTCACAAGAAGTGGAGCTGTTTCTTTTTGGTTGAGTTCTCTTAAGATATAATCTCTTAGAGTCCCTTGTTGTATCGTCTGAAAGAATGAGAAGAAGAGATCAGCCCAGTTTGTGCATGATTCACGCACGAGGGACAGAGCTTTTTTCTTCAAAGCGATGATTTCAATATCATTGATTGTTTTTTCTGGAGTTTTGAGCTGAGGAATAACATTTTTAAGAGCTTTTCCTTCAACAGGAGAAGAGAAATAATCCTCTAATAAAATGAGGAGTTGCAACTCTTGTGACTCTTTTAGATGCTTATCTTTGAGAAGATTCACCAGTTTAGCCTTGATTACTTCCGTTCCGTCTTGATTTTTCAATACTTTAGGTAGATCGCGGATCAAATTATAAGAAGCTTGGATGACATCATCTGTTTCGCTCTTTTTGTGAAAAGCTTTTTCCAGATATTCCTCTTGAGATTCTTCCGTTTTTCTTAAAGAAAATAGACCCTTAAGTGTTTCTGGAGTTTCTATCATATTGTCTTTTTTCAGCTTTGCACGGGCTCCCTGCCACCACTTAGTCCAATCTTTTTCAGGAATGACGAGTTCGCATAGCTCATCTTTAATTTCGGATGCTGTTTTTGGTCCGAGATCTCGCAATAAGGTTTTCACAACGGCAACCGAATTTTCCCTAGCCTCTTTCTCTAATGCGTCAGCATCGGCAAATCTCCGAGCAAGGAAATGGTTATTCATTAGAGGGGTAAGCATTTTAAAAGCATTTGAAAATGTGACATGTTTTCTTCCGGCAACATTTTCAAACTCTACGACTAATTGCTCTCGTACTGGAGAAATCTCCATGATTTCCCCTGCACCCCATCCGCCTGAATGGAAAACAAATTTGCCTGTATCGATGTGGTCTAGAAGATCGTAATTAGATAATGCTCCTTGGAAGTTATCTCGAGAACGTAGGCCGATTAAACGGAGTCTTTCATTAAGTTGAGGATGGTTTCCGTGTTTTTCTTTGATGACTTCTAGTGAGAGGTCAGCAAGAGTCGGAGAATTTGTTGTTTGTAAATCTATAAGGTGTTTAAGGACTTCATAAGATTCGTTTTTGTCTTCAAACGTTTTCCATAAAGGCAATGCTGTTTCGACAACGCGTCCGAACAGCTTTGAAAAGTCGGAGAACTTTATTGATCTTAAAAGCTCAATAAATTCTGCAGATTCGACGCGATCACTTGTGCAATACTCTTCCCAGAGTTGCATAAATTTAGAAAAATCGCGATTATTAATTTGTGCTTGAAAGTCCTCCAAGTAGCCCATCGCGTTGTCCCCTAATTAAGTGTATTGAAATTATTCATAACAGGTCGAAAGAAATATACACTTGAGTTTCATTATTGTAAACATTATACCAATCGTCTATACCGAACTTCATTCAAAACTTGGGGTTTCTAGCGCGCCAAAACCCCGCAGATCGAACATCGTAAATTGGTTCGTATTAATTAATACTGACCAATTTACGATGTTCGATCTGCGAGGATTTTCGCGCAGCTAGAAATGCCAAATTTCAACTGGAACCAATAAGTAGGTGAGAGATTCCTTAATAT
>JBAWZJ010000092.1:0-7922 GCA_037143085.1 Parachlamydiaceae bacterium
CACCAATACAGCTCCGATCAACTTCAAAGTATATCAACAAGATTACGCTTTTTCTACAGTCTTTGAATTGAGTTCAAACGAAGGCATTTTCGGCAACGTTTGCAAAAGTTCTTTTAGAATTCGCACTAACTACGATCTTTACAATCAACGGGGAGATTGCGAAGCTATAGGCATTTGTCGTGTTTTAACCCTTGGAGTTATCTACTCTTGGGCTACAGAAATTGACATCTACGATATCAACAATCAATATGTCGGAATGATTGACGGCCAGGTTGTGACAGGATCGGGAGCAAAGTTTAGCATTTATGACTTATTTGGAAACCGCACAGGAATCGCCTATCTTGACAGAACATTCGCATCATTTACAATCGTCCACCCAGATAACGAATCTTTTATTTTAGCTAGCTTTAAAAGAGTTTTTATTGAAAATACGATTGATCACTGGGACGTCACAATTTATGAAAAAGAAGCAATTGACGTCCGCATTTTAAAAATTTTCGCAGCTTTTGCTGTGGACTCACAAGAGCATTTTAAAGAAGACAAATGATAGAAGAAAACTCCTCAGCAGCTGTAGATGTTTGTAACCTTACACATTGGTACAATGCTACTCCTGCTGTTGATGATATTTCTTTTAAAATTGTCCCTGGCACAACATTCGGTTTAATCGGTCCTAATGGAGCCGGTAAAAGCACAACAATCAAAATGTTGACAACGCTTTTACCCGTCACATCAGGAACAGCATCTGTGAATGGACATAGCGTCACTAAGGAACCTTCAGCGGTACGCCAATCCATTGGATACGTCCCTCAACTGGTTTCCACCGACGGTGATCTGACAGCATATGAAAATCTCTTATTTTCAGCTAAATTGTATGGGCTCCCCAAAAAAGAACGAGAAAACAGAATCCATGAAGTTTTGAACTTTATGGATTTGGGAACGGTGGCGAACCAGTTAACCAACACGTTTTCCGGAGGACTTATTCGTCGCTTGGAAGTAGCTCAAGCTCTCATACACCAACCAAGAGTCCTTTTTCTTGATGAGCCGACAGTAGGATTAGATCCAGCCGCCCGCAAAGCGTTGTGGAATTACATCGAAGATCTCAAAAAACGCTTGGGTATGACGATATTGATGACAACGCATGACATGGATGAAGCAGACACCCTTTGCGATGTTGTCGCTTTAATGAATTTAGGACGCATCGTCGTTATGGATACCCCCCGTAACCTAAAAGCGGCGTTAGGCCCTGAAGCAACTCTAAACGACGTATTTATTCTACATACGGGCAATTCCCTAAACGAAAGTGGAGGTTATCACAATGTCAAACAAATACGAACCACGATATCCCACCTTTAAAGTGGTCTCTCAGGGAATCGAACAAGTTGCTGCTATCGTAGAAACGGACATTCGTAAATTGCGCCACGACCCATACGAGCTTCTTGCTCGAATGAGCCAGCCAGCCATATGGTTGTTGATTTTCGGACAAGCCATGGCAAAGACCAAAGCGATTCCTTCCGGTTCTTTATCGTACCTAGATTATCTTGCTCCAGGAATTTTAGCTCAAAGTGTTTTGTTCATCGCGATTTTTTACGGTATCTCGCTAATTTGGGAACGGGACATGGGCCTTTTGCATAAAATTTTGGTAACTCCGGCACCGAGAAGCATTCTAGTGATTGGAAGAGCAATTTCTGCTGGAGTCCGAGGCATCTCACAAATTTTCATGATCTATTTTCTTTCTTTGTTACTTGGCATTCACGTAAGGCTGGAACTAGTCCCGTTTTTAGGAGTTGTTGCCACAGTTTTATTAGGTGGCGCTATTTTCTCCACGTTTTCTCTAATCATTGCAACCCTAGTGAAAAAGAGGGAACGTTTTATGGGGATAGGACAAGTCCTGACCATGCCCTTATTTTTTGCAAGTAACGCCCTTTATCCCATCGAGACAATGCCCAAGTGGCTACAGATCCTTTCAACAGTTAATCCCCTGACCTATCAGGTTGACGCTTTGCGTAATTTCATGATTACAAACACGGCAACACCCCTAGACCTCTCTATTGACTTTGCCGTTGGAATTTTCACATTTTTTATTCTTGTTGTAGTAGCAACAAAGACGTATCCAAAAATTTTATATTAGATTCAGGTCTACACCCCATCAACAGTCATCTGAAAAACCTTTAAAGAACTTTTTTAGGATCGAAACAGTTTTACTTAGTCAGAGATTAAGCCTCTTGCAAAATTTAGTGCCCACTCGAGTTTCAAGCCATTTTTCAATTTATACCGAACGTCGTTCGGTATACTTCCAGAATAAATTTTAAAGATTCACAAAAAAAACAAAACATATTAATATATAGATGAATAATAAAAAAAATACCAACAAAAGGTAATTATGTCTTTCACTCCCATTTATGAAAAAGACACCTTTTTTTCAGGTCCAGCTGAAGTCAGGGAAAGAATTTTCCCTAAAAAAGGCACCTCTCAAGCAAGTATTCACCATCAAGCTTTAACGAGATTTTCAACAGCAGCCCCCCCCCCCCTCACAACCTGAGAGGTTTTAAAGTTGCGCGAAGACTATCATCGGCAGAAGAGCTTTCTTTTACCCCAAGAACACCAACCACACCGGGACTTTATTTACCCTCACCCTCACGATTTAGCACATTCGATCAAGACGCTCTTAAGGAGTTAGCTATTGCTTCAGGAGAACTGAGAAGAAGCTCATCCATCAAAGGGAATGAACTCCATCCTCTTGAAGGTGAAAACGCTACTGACGTTTATTTTTCAAATTTTGAAAGTGGGAAATTTAACGTTGTATTTAAACCTGGAGAACGTGGTGGTCTGATAACAAAATTTTGCTATGACATTTGCTGTTCTATAGGCCTTCCTGAAGCTGTGGTACCTGCTGAATTAGGAGAAGCAACTGTTAGAGCTCCGGGAACTTATATTGAAGCACGAGATCTAGAGGGAAACTGTGTAATCGTCGATACTGACTCAGCAGCAACAACGATAGCAGACATCTTTGACCTGGAAATGAGAAAACCAGAAAACATCGACCTATTAACAGCGGTTGCTTACTGCTCTATTCCTCTTCGGGTCTTAGAAGATGATAATGAAAACATTTATCTAGCTCCATCTTCCACAGTCTACTTGACGGAAAAAGGCAAAGTAACAGTCGATGGTGTTCTACTTACTCCAAAACCCTATAAAGATGGATATATTTTAGAAACACCAAAAGATAGCCCTGAGACTATAAGAAACTTAGCTTCTGGAAATTTAAAAAAACTCTATGTGGATATCGATGATACAGATGATCTATTCTCCGCACTTGTTGAAAACAAATGGATCATTGAATGCCCTGGTTTGAAACAATATCAAGGAAAATTTGACTCTGAGAGCCTCACAACCTTCCCATTTAAAGATAAAAAAAGATCTTTTCAACTAACAAAAAATGAAACCGGTGTATTCGTCTGTTCGTTTACTAAAAATCCTCCCCCAGCTCCAGGAGAACCTCAAATGTTAACATTTTCTGAGAGGGAAGGTTGGATCATAGCTCCAACATCTGCAGTAAGCGTTGTAAAGACAGATAAAACAGTCGAAAGAAATAAACAAAAATACAAACTAACAAATGATGGTAACGAGATTGTTCTAGTCGGTCATAACATCATGGGATCTGTACAGTTAAAAGTAGAAAACAACTTCACGACTCCAGATGGGAAGACCCGTTCCCTTCATATTCTATCTGAAACAGAAGAACGAACACTTTTTTACGAAAACATCGACCCGGAAGCATTCATCAAAACATTTATTGCAGGCATCATTTTACGCCCTCAGGATGGAAAAGTTACAGATCTCGAAGAAAGTAATGTCCTTTTTGCAAAGAATCCGTTGTCCCCACAAGAGTTAGAACCCATTTTGATAGATCTTGACGAAACATTTCCAGAAACCAATCAATACTCAAAGCGTGATGAGTTTAAAGGGGTCGATAAAGTACATATCATCCGCTTCGGATTAATGGGATTTCCACAAGCACAAAAAGATCTATCCCCTTTTAAGGAATTTATTGAAAACCTAATTGAAAATATAAACTCATCCAAGGATGATGTTAAAAGGCTATTCAAAGAGATGATAAGCAAAGGTGTTTTCAATCAAAACCATGAAGATGCCTACTTCGAGGTTATCGATAAAATCAATGAGTTTTTTAGTTCTCCTACGAGATCTACGCTAACACTAGAAGATTTATTTTTTCATAGTTTCCCTGAATACAAAGAACAATGGGAATTACTAGACGATATGCCTCGTGAAAAAAAAGCTTCGTATATAGGTTTGTATAGTGAAGAAGCTCTTATGGAAAAAACCGGCAAAAAACCGCAATTGATCCTTGACGAAAAATAATAAAAAACATTAAGCTTAGCCGTTCGTTATAATCACGTCATCTGCCCAGGTGGTGAAATTGGTAGACACGCCAGATTTAGGTTCTGGTGCCGTAAGGTGTGTAGGTTCGAGTCCTATCCTGGGCAAATATTTCAAACACAACAACAAATAGATTACCCTACCATGTCTTTCCCATACTCTTCACATACGGCGCCACCATTTTACAATTTCGGCACAGTGCAGCATTATACGCTCTCTTCTTCCCCATTTTTACCACCACCCCAATTTCAACCTATAGCGGTACCTTTTCCGATTTTCACCCCTCCCTCCGCATTGTTACAACCACCCCAATTTCAACCTATAGCGGCACCTTTTCCGATTTTCACCTCTCCCTCCACATTGTTACCACCACCTCAATTTCAACCTATAATGACACCTTCACCGGCTGTTGGCCTACAGAATCTTCTTCCTCCTCGTTTGACCTATTTGAAAATACCCCCTCAATCTTCGACTGTTTTTGACACACCTCCTCATTCTTTCGAGGCTATTCCAGAAGCTAAACAGACAGAAGAAAGCATCCAAAAAACTCCTGCTTGGAAAAAAAGCGATATGAAGTTCTCTGGTACCGTCAAAATAGTTTTTTTGGAAGAGGGGTATACGCTAGAGAAGGTTAATCCAGAGGTTGTCCTTGAAACAGATAAAAAAAGCCCCTTCAAAAGAAAAATGGATTGGTTTTCCTCTGCAGGACAAGAAGCTTGCAAACTCCTATACGCTATAGCAACAGAAATCTTAGAAGAAAATCAACACCTAGCAGAACAGTATAAAACAATCTTCAATCTAGAGACTGTTGAAACAGATATTCTCCCTAAACTCAGAGACCGCCTTATGCAAAAAGGTTTAGAACATAAAAGCAAGGGCAATGACAAATCGGCGCAAGAGTTTTTTAAAGTTGTTGAAACAGTATACGCGTTAACCGTCAAAAAACATTTCAATAATTACAAATGTCATCATCACGAATGGCACGGTTCCTGGTGGAAAACAGTTAACCAAAAAAGAGAGTCTGAAGGCTATCTGCATCGAAAGCGGAAAGTATCTGGAATGGAATGATGTATGCCTCAATGGAAAAAAATCCTTCAATGTAATTTTACACGCGTTGATAAACTAGCTGATTTTTTAGAACTTTCCGACTGGCAAAAAACACAACTTTTAGTAAAGCCGCGATTCGTTTTAAATATTCCCTTGAGGCTTGCTGCAAAGATGACTAAAGGGACCTTAGATGACCCCCTATTCAAGCAATTTGTATCTACGATTGCCGAGAGCATTTCCTCTCCCGAATTTCAAGATGATCCTGTTGGAGATATTCCTTGTCGAAAGTCGGACAAACTACTACATAAATATCAAGGACGTGTTCTTCTCGTATGCACTAGCGCTTGTGCCATGCATTGCCGCTATTGCTTTAGACAACATTTTGATTATGTCAATTCCGACAAGCTCTTTGAGACAGAACTTCGCATTATTGGTGAAGACCCATCGATTAATGAAGTCATCTTAAGCGGTGGCGATCCACTCTCATTAGATGATCGAATTTTAGGTAGTTTAATCGCACGTATAGCAGCTATTCCACATATCACCAAGCTGCGTTTTCACACCCGTTTTCCTATTGGCATTCCTGAGAGGATCGATGAGGCTTTTCTTACCCTTCTAAGAGATTCCCGGTTGCAGTTTTGGTTTATCGTTCATGTTAACCATCCAAAAGAGCTCGACACCGATGTTTTACATGCTTTGAAAAAAATTCAGAAGTTAGGAATCCCTGTATTAAATCAATCTGTATTGCTTCGCGGAGTTAATGACGACGCTGATGTATTAACAGAGTTGTGCCAAAAACTCGTTGACAATGGCATCCACCCATATTACATCCACCAACTCGACAAAGTTAATGGAGCCGCTCATTTTGAAGTGTCGGAAGATCATGGCAAGGAGTTAATGAACATCTTGCTCACGAAGCTCCCAGGATATGCGATCCCCCGATATGTGAAGGAAATATCCGGAGAGCCAAGCAAAACCCCAATTCACATTTTATCGACAGTTTGAAGACCGAGCATTTCTAACCCCTGTTTCATGACGCGAGCAGAAGCCTCGCACAAGAGAAGCCTGGAATTTTGTTGAGGCGTTCCCTCAACACGACAATCGCGAAAGAATGCATTAAACCTCTCTGCAAGTGTATAGAGATAGTCAGTCAAACGATTCGGCAATAGATCTTCTGCCACCAGGTTCAACGCCTCTCCAAAACGAGCGATATGTACTCCAAGAGCAATTTCTGAAGGGTGTTCAAGCTCAACTTTATATTTGTGGGAAAGGATATCATCGCTACTTTTTATTTTACGTTTAATTCCAGCTACACGCACATAAGCATACATCAAAAAGGCAGCCGTATTTCCTTCAAAACGGAGCATTTTATCATAACTAAATACATAGTCACTGACTCGATGACTCGAAAGATCGGCATATTTTACCGCCCCTATACCTAAAGCTTTAGCCAAGGCATTTCTTTCTTCAAGAGACATCTCCGGAGATCTCTCAGCCAAAATAGTCCCAGCCTTTTCTATGGCGGTATATAGCAGATCAGCAAGACGCTCCGTCTCTCCAGAACGAGTACGGAATTTCTTCCCATCATTACCGAGGACAAGACCGAAAGGAACGTGGTCGACGCGAACCTTTTTAGGATCTAGATATCCCGCTTTTTCCGCAGCGGCAAAAATCATCCGGAAATGTTGCCCTTGCCCTGCGTCAGTAACATAAATAAGCCTATCCCCTTTCTCTATATCAATCCGGTGACGTATCGCAGCCATATCGGTAGTATCGTAGTTGTAACCGCCATCCGATTTTTGAACCATTAGCGGCAAAGCATTTCCTTCTCTGTTTTGGAAACCATCCAAAAAGATACATTTTGCTCCATCAGATACCGTTACCAACCCTTTAGATTCCAAGTCGGCAACTGTTTCGGCTAAGATTGGATTATAAAAAGACTCTCCACGTTCTGTTAATTTGATGTCTAGGAGGTCATAGATCTCCTGATATGCCTTTCTGGAGATATCACAGATTACCTGCCATCCTTTGAGAGCTTGAAGGTCCCCTCTTTGTAGCGAGACAACCTCTAATTGAGACCTTTTTTTAAACTCAGGATCTTCATCAAATTTCTGTTTTGATGCTTTATACCATGTAACGAGATGGGTAAGATCTGTCGCTTCCCCCCCTTGCAACACCTCTGGAGCAACTTCTTTCATATAGGCAATAAGCATTCCAAAAGCCGTTCCCCAATCTCCAATATGGTTAAGACGTAAAACATCATATCCTTGAAATTCAAAAAGACGTGCCAAGCAATCACCGATGATCGTCGAACGCAAATGCCCTACATGCATCTCTTTTGCTGTGTTTGGAGAGGAAAAGTCGATAATCACTCGGTGTTTTTTGCCTACGAGGTCAATGCCGATATCTGGAGAATAAATCATTCCATTGACAAAGTTTGAAAGGAATATTGGATCGAGAGTGATATTAATGAATCC
>JBAWZJ010000093.1:0-7870 GCA_037143085.1 Parachlamydiaceae bacterium
GTATATGATGGAATTGCTAAATGGTAAATAAAATCTTCATGCAATTTCCCTGCTACAGGTTTCTTGCTATTCTTGGAGTAAATTTGAAAAACAAAAGAATTCCATCAAAATTTAAAGCGGCTTATGTTAAAAAAAATCCAAAAAATAGAAGTCGAAGAGGTCGTTTATGAAAAAATGCCATCTTTTTATGTTGTTATGCTTGGCAAAGAATTTTGTCTTGTCAGCCCTAGTCACTAGTTCCCCGGAACCCATCGCTGCAAGTTCACCTTTGCAATCAATACTCCATACATGGCCCAGAGAGTATCTAGAGTATGTTGAAAATCGTACTCGTTTGTCGACATGTACAGGTGTGATTTGGGTCGGGGATAACAAGTTAATTTCGATAGGCGCACATAATCACTCTCTTGACACCTATCAATTTGATCCAACCATTCCATCACTTTTCGCCTATACAAATGAGGATCTTAATGCTTTTCAGGAAACACCAGTTGGGCAGCTTGAAAATATCGTTATTTGCAAGGACAGCACTCTAGCGGCAGTGGCGAATAATGGCGCTGCATCTATCCAACTCTACAAAATATTAAACGGACAGTTTACTCACATAGCCGAGATTCCTAAAGTTGGCTGGTGGACTCACGGGGTACGATTTTCTCGCCAAATGGATTATATAGCTTATACAATATTTGGTGATCCAGGAAAGATCATGTTGTTTCGCATTATAAAAAATGAAGATGAAATTTATATTACCCCTTCTCAGGATATGGACACAGATCTATTTCCACTCCACCCCAAAGGCATCGATTTCTCTATGGATGATCGCTTCGTTGTCGTTTGTCATGCAAGAAACAATTCAAGCGCTCCAAACTGCTTGAGTGCAGCTCTTGCTGTTTATCCATTTGATCGAATCAATGGGAAGATCGATCCAATACCAGTCTCTGTTATAGGGACTTCAGAATTGCTAAGTGTGCCGGAAGATCTTTGCATCTCTCCAGACGGATTTTCCATTTTCGTCACAAACCACGGTAATGATACAGTTACTGTTCATGCTTTTGATCCCATGACCGGGCAGATAGGAGAAAGTAGAATCTTATTACAAAACCCCGAAGCGCAATTATCATTTCCCCACGGACTTAGTATTTCACCTGATGGTAAGTATTTAGCTGTTACAAACTATGGTGATGATACAGTCAAGATTTATGCGCTCTCGGGATCTATAACGAACGCCAATTTTTGAATGACGTTCGGTATACCTCTCATGAGTGAAGTATTGATTGAGACTATACTGCTTCTTGTTGAAATTTGGACTTTCTAGCTGCGTGAAAGACCAAGTTTTGAACGATGTTAGGTATAACACTTACTCCCGGTTTTCGTTCCTTAATAATTTTGCAATCACCTCTGTAGTACGTTGCTCTCATAAGGATGTTCATTATAGTAATTTGGGTCATAATACGGAGTTTCATTTCCATTAATCTCTCCTTCAATATATGGCCGTGGTCCATCTGTTGCTTTCCACCTTCTCCCATTGCCACCATAACTCCCATCACTTTTTTCAGACGGTTCAATGGTGTCGACGCCTCCTTGCCAGTTCGCATGTCGCCATCCTCCTGAGTTTCTACCTTCATACTGATGTTCATTTCTCCATTCCTCTTCTGTCATCGGTTGTTTTGGATTACGATACCCAACATCGTCTTCGATAGCAGAGATTAAAGGAAATAAAGCCGACACTAAAAAGAATGTTACTGTTAGAAAAGTCATTCTAAAAAAAATCATAGTAGGTGGAGCGTCATAAGAAAAGGGACGACAGAAATATTCTCTAAATTGATTTTGCTTAGCCCTCGCTTGAATAATACCCGGGGGTTCAAAGTCTACATGGAGTCTGTATTGAATTCTCATGTATTTTTTCCTTTTTATTTAAGCTCGACCTTTCAGCATCTTTATCATATAGACGATGTTCGGTGTCAAGCCTTATTGCTTTTATTTGAATTTTTGAATGGATTGAGTTTTGTGAAAAATTTTCTGTTTTCAAATTTATTGACAACAGAAAATTTTTCATTGATAGTGATTCGCGGAGGAATCGATCATGGAAATTAAATTTATAATCCTAGCCTTAGTAGCTGCTACAGTCAACCTTTGTGGTAGCCAATCTTCTCCTTATCGATGCAAAATGTCGGAAAATGAACTAGAGGCTGATATCATAGTAATAGGGGGTGGAGCAGCAGGTTGCATATTGATGAACGAGCTGTCAGAGAATGGTCTCTTTTCAGTATTAGGGATAGAGGGGGGGCTAAATTTAACAAGTGATCCAGCAATACAACAAGTAGGTCTTCCTGCATTTTTATTGCCTAGTTCAGCAGGAAGAGCTGAGTTTTTTTGGCCAGGATGGACGCAATCTTTACCTATGCCAGGGCTCAATGGACGAACAAGTGATTGGACAACAGGAATGTTATTAGGCGGGGGCTCATCGATTAATGGATTATACTACGGTCGAGGTTCGAACGCTGTGTATGCGCGTTGGGAAGGCGTTTCTGGTAGCTCTAATTGGAGTCTAAACAAAATTTTAGCAACCTTCAATACCCTTGAGAACTATCAAGGATTGGCAATCACACCAGGGGTACGAGGAGTTAACGGTGCTGTCAATGTGCTACAGACACCTACAGTATCGGAGGTGACATCTCAGGTACTATTACCAGCGTCACAGGCTGCATTTCCTTTTCTTCCCACAGTAGAGGACTATAATGATTCGGCTGTAGAGAACTGCATAGACCCTCGTTCACAATGGTTTATCGATCCCACAGGTCTCCAACGAGTGAGCAGCGCGACAGCATATTTAAATGACACGGTCATGACACCGGAAGGTCAAGGAGTTAATGGACATAAACTGTATATGCTCTTCGGATCGGTAGCTGCGAAAATAATATTCGACAAACATGGACGTGCCAAAAAAGTACAATATATAAAGGATGGTCAAACCTACATAGCAAAAGCTCGTAAAGCCGTTGTTTTGGCAAGTGGTATCAACAGTAGTAAGTTGCTACAGCTTTCGGGCATAGGTCCAGCTCAAGTATTGAAGAATGCAGGGATCAAGCCCGTTTTCATAAACGAGAACGTAGGAAAGCATCTCCAAAATCATCCGCTCATCTTTATTACGATGTTAGCAGATCCCACACTTAGCGGTGTACCATCTGGAGCCCCGTACGCATTTACTATCAATAATGTCTACTTGCCTGTCGTGGGTGGTAGTTCCAACGACCCTCGTATGTTACAGATTTTGTTCGAATACGTACCAGCTACCACACAGACACCTTCGCTAGTGACCCTTGGATTTGATCTTTTGAATCCATTGAGTGAAGGAAGTGTTAATATCCAAAGTGATAACCCATTTCAGATAGCAGCAGCAGACGATGGTTTTTACCAAGATCCTGTGGACCTGGCGAATATGAAGAGCGCTGTATCGGTCTATATTCGTGCTTTTCTAGATCAACTAAATATCCTATACCCATTTCCTTCGCCCTACTTTAGGCCCATTTTAAGTGACCCGATCAACCTAGTTATTTTTTCTAATTATGATGACGCCGTGGTTGAGCAGTATGTGAAAAACAACAGTAATCTATCACTGGATATACACCATTTTGTATCTCACTGTAAAATGGCGCCTTTGGAAGCCGGAGGCGTTGTAGATGGCGATACACGTGTTTATGGCACAAAGAACGTTTTTGTAGCGGACAACTCCATCTGTCCGGTGATTCCTGACATTAATACTACAGCACCAGCAATGATGATCGGACTGAGGACTAGTGAAATTTTAAAGCGTGTCTTGCTAAATGAAAAACAACACTGAGAATTCCAAATGAAAAGAAATATTCAGCTACTTTTAATGTCATTCTTATTTTTCATAGCAGCTGATGTACGAGCGCAAGATTTAATTGCTCAAGAATCTTGCTGTTATGAAGATAGCTGTTGTGTGGATGAGATGAATTTCTATGGCAAGATTTTTGGTGGAGCTAATTTTCTGCAAAACACTGCACTCAATGGAAACAAATCCAAATATCAGACAGGGTATATCGTTGCGGGTTCTTTGGGATATAGTTGGTGTTATGGCTTACGTGTGGAAAGTGAATATGCTTACAGAAGAAATGCTATAAGAAAAATCCATTTTTTTGGACAAGGTTTTTCCAAGCATGGACATTTTCAAACATCTTCGTATATGGCCAATCTATTATGGGATTTGCCTTTATCTTCTTGGGGATGTTCATTTTGGAATATCCGGCCCTTTGTTGGAGCTGGCGTTGGTTATGATTTCCAACAAATGCATTCCTCAAATTCTCGCATCGATTTTCATCAAAAATGGAACCATTTTTCTTGGCAACTGATGGGCGGGTTAGCTTATCCGCTCTTCAATAATACAGAGATGACTTTGGAGTACAAATTCCATCAGGGGGGTTGTCATTTTTATAACCATTCCATAGGAGTTGGACTCGTCTATAAATTTTACTTCTTAAGGTAGTTTGGGGCAATAATGAGTTTTAACATGAATAATGTGTGCGTCTTACCAACATTATTAATCCCTCAATATTCAATTAAGTTTTGGAAGGTACTGCACTTTATCATTTTTAACGCCGTTTCTAGCATTATTGTGAGATGAGAATGTTTGTTGATATTGAATTGTAGTGAATGACTATATGGCACGAGATTCCTGATGTACACATTAACTGAAAATTACCAATATCGACTGTTGAAACGGGTTTTGGATGTTCTGGTTTCTTTAGTCGTTTTGATTCTTATTTTTCCTCTATTAATCGTGATTGCGTGCGTCATTCGATACATCACAACAGGCCCTACCATACAGAGCCAACAGCGCGTTGGCCTTCATGGTCGCCTGTTTCACTGTTACCAATTTTACGTTGGCAATGTATCGACCGTTTATAGGCAATTGTTGCAGCGTTCTTCACTTCAACATCTACCTGTATTGTGGAACGTTTTAAAAGGGGATTTAAGTCTTATTGGTACAGAACCACGTATGTATGATGATGAACTCCCCGAATATTTTGGAGCTGACCGGTTAAAACGTTTATCCGTGCGTCCTGGATTGATAGGGACATGGCGGATCTCCCGCAACAATCGCTTCGGGCATTCTCCCTTATTAAATCAGTACTTGGATGAACAATATGTTGAGAATTTGAGTTTCTTGACAGATCTGAAAATATTCATGCAGGCCTTTTTCTCGCTTATTAAATGGACCAGGTGTGATGAGCCGGACTCTACGGCAAAATATGCCTCTTATAGAACGCCAAGTCTTCCATTGCGAAGAATCGAACCTATGGTTCAAAATTTGGCCGTTTTTCTGCCGACGGATCCTTTTTATGCCGAGACTTTACTTAGCATAGAAAACATGATCAGCAGCAAACAAATCAAAACAGTTATTATGATAGGTTCTTGGCTTGGCAGCATCGTCCAAGCTGTTGCGTCAAAACTGTCTGATGATGGCATCGTTTATGATATCAATATGTGGATAGGATCCCTTCCGGAAAAATTGAATCAGCAAGATCCTAATATCTCCTGTCTTCAACAAATGTTCCTCGTCAATATGCAGCAAATCAATGATGCTCATTTGACACATAAAATCGTTTCTTTGACAATGAACGTAATGGAAGCAGCATCTGCATTGAGTATTCGTGCCGATTTGATTTTTTTTGACAATAGACGCCATGCTGCTAACTTGATCGCTAATGACTCCTTTCTCGAGAGTACCAAAGGGATCGTATGCGGAAACTGCTGGTTCAACAAAGAACAGCAAAGATTCGTGATTGATTATGCCGCACAACGGCAAAAAACAATTCATACAGAAAATGATTTTTGGTGGATAGAATGATTCTGAACATTCCAGAGCCCTACCGTTCTATAAAAGATCTTCCTTATGACGCTGAGTCGTGGCTAGGACCTACTAATGCCTACTTCTTGGACAAATTCATCAAGGATCGCCCAATTCATGTGGCTGTTGAAATAGGATCGTGGATCGGTTCTTCCGCACGCTTCATAGCCTCACGGCTTCAGGAGAACGGTATTCTCTACGCCGTTGATTCCTGGCTAGGCACCCCGGAGGCAAATATCCTTTTACAAGACCCTAGGCTGCCGCATCTCTTTCAACTATTCCTTTCCAATATCAAATATGCAGGCCTTACTCACAAGGTAGTTCCCGTGAGGATGTATTCGGTGATGGCAGCGCAAATATTAGATATCAAAGCGGACTTAATCTATATAGACGCCGCTCATGATTACCAAAATGTTCTCGACGACATCATGGCGTGGCACCCCCATCTTACCCAAGGCGGTGTCATGTGTGGTGATGATTGGAGTCTATATGAGGGCGTAAGCAAAGCGGTGTTACAAGCAGCAAAAGAACTCAATGTGAAGGTTTATGGGGTCGATAACTTTTGGTGGTTTGAACCATGAGGATCGTTCATTTTAACATTGATGATGGCCGTGGTGGTGGCAGCATGATTGCAGGCCTTCGCATCCATAAAGCTTTGCGCAATTCGGGATTATCTTCAAAAATGATTGTGCGCTTTAAAGATAGTGATGATGACGATGTGTTTCCCGTGCAACCATTGACATTATGGAAAGACCGCCTATGGCGCATACGAAACAAATGGTCGTCCTCACCTAAAGAAAATATCCCCTTTCAAGACTTGTCAAATTTCAATAAACATTCTCTTTTTCAGATCGAGCGAAACAACGTAGATATCATTAGTTTTTTCAATCCACGGGCAATGTTGCAGATCAAAACCATCAGGGAAATAGTCGACTATTATAGAAAACCTATCGTTTGGGTTCTGATGGATCATTCGATACTCACAGGCGGTTGCAGCCACACCTTTGGGTGCGATAAATTCACTGCAAAATGCGGTAGCTGCCCTTTGTTAGGCTCGTCAAACGATCACGATTTCTCAAGAGAAAATTTTCTTAAAAAGCAGAAATATTTGATCGATTTACCCATTACTTTTGTCTGCGCTACAGATGGTCTAGTTAAAGATGTAAAAGCCAGCGCTCTTTTCTCTCAGCATCGGACCGAGAAAATTCCACTTCCTATCGATTGCGAGATTTTTAGACCCTTAGACTCACACATTGTCCGCAATATTTTCCAGATTCCACAAAATAAGAAAGTGATACTCTTTGGTGCTGCATTTTTGAATGATTCTAGAAAAGGAATTACTTACTTGATCGAAGCTCTCTTTCATTTATCGAAGCTGGTAGAGGATGGGGCAACTGTTTTAAAGAAAGAAGATATTTTCTTGCTTCTCATAGGAAATAACAGTCCAGAAATCATTAAATCATTGCCGTTTCAACATCAACATCTAGGATATTTAAAAGATGAGCTCACTTTAGCAATGGCATACCAAGCAGCAGACGTATTTGTTTGTCCCTCGATTGATGATCAAGGACCTATGATGATTTCAGAGTCTATGATGTGCGGAACACCGGTCGTCGCTTTTGACCGGGGAATAGCCCCCGAGCTCATTGTGAACATGGAGACGGGATATATGGCAAAATGTAAAGACAGCCGTGATCTTGCACATGGAGTTTATAAGGTCTTGACATCAAGCACTCATGATAAGATGAGAGTATCGGCGCGCAAAATTGCCTTCAAAAGACATGCACCGCAAGAGGTTGCAGCGAAATATGATCTCTTATATCGATCATTAACTAGTGATCTTTCCCATAATTCCTTTAAACTAGATCGACGTCAAAGCCTCGGAATTCAAGCGATCGTAAATGGGTCTGTATTAACCAATACTGACCCATTTACGATCGTTGAATCGCGAGAGCTTTCACGTTCGATCCAGTGTAAGGAATTTATGGGAAAGAGCACTAG
>JBAWZJ010000094.1:0-7845 GCA_037143085.1 Parachlamydiaceae bacterium
CTTTATCTTCTCTGATATTTCCTGTTTCTTTATCACAAACGATATAACGGTCGTTCTGTTGTGTATTCAGGCAAATGTTAGCCTCGAGAAATTCAGGAGTTTCTAGGTTCACTCGAAATAACGCTCGTTGTTCGATCAGAATATTCTTATCGCGATCATAAACAAGATACTCTTTGTCTGGAGATTGAGGAGACATTCCATATAGTAGAAACTGTTTTACGACTTCCCCAGATAAGGCTCCTTGCATCAGCAACTCTCCTAGTTTTACCCTGACGGCTCGAGCATTTTCACCTTCAGGTAATAGTTTTTCCCAAGCCAAGCGGAATCTTTCGCGGATTTCTTTATCAGTAACATCTTCTTGATCTATCATGCGAGAGGCCAGTACCCCCCCTTTTTCATCACAAATCCTCCACTTAAATCTGTATAAGTCGACTTCAAGACAGTGAGTATATGTTGGAGAGAAAGAAGGATCTTTTTTAATCTTTTTGAGAACCTCTCGACACTCACTACCACCCCATACTTCCTTTAAGAATGTGGTATCTTTTATCTCGGACGGAACCGCAAACATCATCCGCTCATCGACATGTAATGGAGAAACTTTTTCCATTGTCGTGAAGTTCTCTTTATGTTTCTCACGGCTTGTTTTGAAAAAATCAGGGAGAGCTCCTGATGCAAAGATATTAGGAAGAGGTAACGAAGGAAGCCTTTGACCCAACTGTTTGACTTGCTTAAAATAAGGAGAAGCTGGAGTTAAATCTTTCAATTTACCCGCTATACTCTCTATCCCCTGAGCCAATTGTTGCGAGAATGTGTTAGGTTCTTTCCAAGAAGCTATCCACGCACACTCAACTTTATGGATTGCTTGGGCAAAATTGATCAACTTATCCAGAGCAGCATCTTTTGCCGTGCAGAGACCTTTACCTATCTGCTTCAAAGTTTTAAATGATTCACCTTTAAATTGAGCTTTTTTAGCATCGAGAGAGAGGGCTTCAAGTTCTGGACACTCTTTGAAAACTCCAGCTAGCGTTTCCATTTTTATTTCAAAATGAGTCCGTTCTTCAGGTTTCATTTTATCTATATTTTTGGTCGTTGTGATCTGATATATCCCGCGATGCCCCTCCATTTTAAAGGAATATTTCTTAATACCGATAAATTCATCGAATCGCTCCAACCAGCCCTGAGGTTTTTCTTTATTAAAATTTATTTTCATAAAAACCACCTTAATAATAAAATTATATCACATGAAAATTTATTAAAACAAAATTAATTATATATTTGTTTCTCCAATATACCGATCGGTATTCAAAAAATTGACATTTTTAGCTCTCTAGAAATGCCTATTTTTGAATCACGCCCTATATACAATCTCCCCCTTGCCATAAATCCGGCAATATCTTTAACTGATTATTCGAGGAACTTCAGCTAAAGATAGTAAATTTACACAAGATTTTGATTTAGAATCAGTTACTTTAGATTATTCGGCATGAAAAAAAATTAACCGGAGTTGACCATGCGGATTTTATTTTTCTGCCTCCTCTTATTCTTCCGTGCGACAACTTTTGCAAATGAAATTGTCGATGCTCAAGAAGATTCTATCGAAGAGACACAGCACCTAGAGGAACAACGATTAGAGCAGCATATTAACCAACAAAGATTCGACCAAAAACGAGTCGATGCTAATCGGCAAGAAAAAAAACGGCAGGATCAAGAAAGGCAAGATAAACGAGATAGACATGCAAACATCAATAACTAAACCACCACATCCTCTTCAGCAAGCTGAGCTCCCCTCAAATCTTACCAAAGAACGAAATACCATCGTCGACCGAGTCCGCCGTATGGGACTCTCCGCCTCCGATGCCATCTTGGATCCTCACTGCTCCATTTTCACACTTCCCGGCATTGACGGAATGATAGGCTATCATTTCGAACCTACCTGCGCTGTTGTCTATGGAGACCCAGTCTGTCACGATAATGACAGAGAGCAGCTTGTATCCGCTTTCCACGATTTATGCAAAAATAAAGGGATGAATATTATCTATGTCTCTGCATCAGAAAAGTTCTCCCGATGGGCTATCAATCATCATTGTGAGGCGCTGATCGAATTTGGAGAAGAGATGACGATCGATCCGCATGACGATCCCAAAGCACATAGTGGAGTCAAAGGAAGCTTGGTACGTCGAAAGGTAAAACATGCTCTAAAAGAAGGGGCAACAGTCCAAGAGTACTCTTCTCCTGATGAAGAAATAGAAAAAGCCTTAGAAGCTGTAGGAAAACATTGGTTAAGCAAAAGGCGCGGGCCGCAGGTTCATACGTCCCATATCCACATTTTTGACAACCGCCTTGGGAAGCGGTGGTTTTATCTCTCCCATAAAGGGGCTATCGTGGGACTTGTTGTGCTACACCGTATGGATGCCCGCCAGGGGTGGCTCTTGAACCACTTAATGCATACGCAGGAAGCACCGCATGGCTCTCCGGAACTGCTCATCACATCGGTCCTTGAGACCCTTGCGGCAGAGGGATCACATTTCGTCACATTTGGACCTGTCACTGCTGAGCGCCTTGGAGAAATCAAAGGCTTTGGCTCGTTTGCTAAAAGTGTAGCACGAACGATTTTCTGGTGTGCAAACAGGCTCTTTCATCTTGACAAAAGGCGAAAATTTTGGGAGAAATTTCACCCAAAAAGTGAGAAGACATACTTACTTTTTGCCTCATCACGCTTTGGACTGAAAGAACTCGATGGCCTTAAAAAAGCGCTAAACGTCAGCCTTGACGGGTAATCACAAGGTTCAATCCTTCTACTGTTCTAATTTGCTGAATGCTTACTTTATCCCCATTAAATAGTTCAGGGAATATAAACTCTTTCCCTGATTCTAATTCCCTTTCGATAACTTTATCACATCCATTAGAGGGAATTTGGACGATAGCAGTCTTTTTATCAACCATTGGCAATCTACCATCAGCCAAATTTCTGTTTGCATAATATGCAATGATTGAACTCGTGTCATCCTCTTTTGTAGGTTTTGGAGGGGGATTTTCCCAATAAGACTGTACATCATTTATCTGACAACCAAACCAACCACATAACTTTTCTAGTTTCTTAACAGCAACAGCATACTCTCCCTTTGGAATATTTCTCTTTTGTTCTGGATTCGATGAGTAATAAAACACACCTAAGGGATTGAAACGATCTTTTAGATCAATTTTATCTTCGACAAGATCTCCGGTTTCTTTGTTAAAACGCATGTAACGACTAGCGATTCGATCTGCTACAGAAATTTCTCTATCAGGTCCAGCCTCTAAAGCTAGAGTTTTTATAAATGTTCTTTGTTCAATCAGTACTGTCTTTCCTTTATCGTAAATGATATTTTCGAAACAAGGCTTTTCCGAACTCGCTGTAGGAATCATAGGAAATGAACCTGGCCGTAAGTTGGCAAATTTAATCATCTCACTAACATAAATTCCTTGCATCATCACCTCGCCTATTTTTACGCTAGCCGTCCTGTTTGGTATCAATGTTTTCCAAGCTTCTTCAAATCTTTCGATATTAAGCGAAGATGAAGGCGTCAACAGTTCAACCGATTCTGGTATTCCTTTTTTGTATATTGAGAAATTAGCCCTAGACAAATCTTTCTTAAGATTATCAGAAATAATACTAGTTCCAGAATCAGAAGGGTTTTTTATAGATTCTAATAATTTAGCACACAAATCTTCTCCTTCTTCCCGATTTATCGTTTCCCCATTTATTGGTCCCCAAATAGCTTTCAACTTATCTATTCGTTCTTTATCCGTCCTACTAGCCTTCGCCATCCGCTTATCTACAGTTAAACTAGGATTCTGAATAACCGATATTGAATTTTCCGGAATGTTTTCAATCGCTTTCTTAATAGTAGCTGATACTTTAATAGGCGCTGGTACTTGCGAACGAGCTTCTAGGTAAGTTTGAAACTCCCCACTTAGCTCAGAAATACCACTATCAGGAGTGCCTGGAGGACTCTTAGGTGTTGGGGGCTTCCCTACGCTCCCTGCTATTGCCTCATCCACATTAGTCTCATTTTGTTGACCAGAAAAGGGTTTATGGGCATCTAGTGCTTGCGTCACACGGCCTATCAAATTTGCTACCCTTTCAATATATAAAGGATTAGAAAAAAATTGTCGGCTAAGACCTTTCTCTCCGATACTTTGATTCATTATTTCAAGATTTCCCCAAACGGATTGTAAAGAGGCAGCTTTTTTATCTCCTGACTGTGTTAAAGCCGTATTCAAAGATTTTTCTAAACCCTTAATTTGTTTTTCTAAACCCTTAATTTGCTTCGTAAAGTCCTGAGTATGGTCACCTGATAAAGGACTTACCATAAAACCTCCAATATAAAATTATAAATATAATTATAACATTATAGTAAAATTTAAAAACAACAAAAATAAAACAAAAACCAACAATAATCAATAAAATTAATATAAAAACAAATAATTAAATTTTAGAATTGAAAAGAACTCATACCTCTTGTTACCTTCAAATTTGGATCCAAATTCCTTAAAACGAGGGGAAATCATGAAAACTTTAATTTACGGTTTACTAGCTCTATGTGGATTATGTGGAAGCAACGACGGATGGGCGAGCAACCCTCCCTGCAATCATGAATCTTTAGCTGAAGCCTGGGGTGAAGCTCCTGCAGGAACTGACCACCATCATCATAGCCACAGGAAATAAGCTCCTTGAGATTTCCATCTCCGTTTCTTTGCTTTTACCTGGCTCTTTTTTTCTACGGATATACACAATTGGCGGCAGTTGAGGGTCTTTCCGAAACTGCCGCTTTTGAAGATGCTTTAAAAAACTTAAAGAGCAGTCCACACGGTTTTTCTTTAGTCAATGTTGGACTCACTGCAGATGACTTAGAATCTTTTGACTCTATCGATATCGAGAAAGAACATTTCTACCATCAATTTGGGGATCTTGAGAACACTGCTGAAAAGATAACTTCATTTATACGCGCAATTGGACGAAATGACAACTCTCTGGCCGAGCGTATCGGAACTACATTAGCTGAAATCACTCACAAGATCATGGATGCTTCAGGTAGAGAAACAGGATGGGTTTATTTGCGCGCTTTTGTTCCTACCGATGCTTACGATATTCCCCGCTGGCATATGGATGGATATTATTTTGAACCCGATGCGATAACATGCATGTATAAATTTGCCCTGACAGTGAAAGGTCATCCAACTCTTCTCTATCGCCTTCCGAAAGAGTTGCGCCTATTTGCTTGGCAACATATGAGGGATAGAGTATTCATGCACTCCTTCTGCCAACCAGAACTGGTCGTCACTCCCGAAAGGGAGGAGGGAGTATTCTTCATGGGGGGAAAGAAAGATTTTGCCGCACTGCATTCAGAACCGCCTGTCCACGAGAAACGTCTTTTCTTCTCGCTAATTCCGTGCAGTGAGCAACAATTAATCGAACTCAAACCCAAAGTAATGATTTTGTTTCCTAAGGGACTGAAAAAAAATAACCTAAACAATTCGGCTGCGCCAAATCCCCGGGGTTGAAGCGATCGAAAACAACCCAATATTATAATATGGGGCGTTTTCGATCGTTCAACCGCGGGAGCTTTCGCGCGGCCGAATCGTTTAGGTTATTTTTTTTCCAGTCCCTAAGGAACGGTGATTGTCACGGGAATACTTTCATTGCCATTACTGTCGAATGCTGTCACAGCATACGAGGTCACAACTTTTTTCCGTTGGTTGTGGGCTTCATACACAAATGTCGAAGCATTCAAAACTGCGACTTTTTCTCCGTTTGCATACACGTTATAACCGGCCACACCGACAAATGGACTTGGGCTCCACCTGAGCATGTTGTAAAGCTCATATTGAGCACAAAAAACGTTCTTCTTCTGAGACCCGCTGAGGTTTGTTGGGGGTTGTATCTCATTGATGAAGCCATAAATGGACATTGCATGATTTCCTGTATCTCTCCATGCAAAAACACAGGCATCATTCACTGTCGTTATACTGACTAATGCTTTAGCTCCTTGTGTGTTGCTGCTAGAAACACTTCCATCTGTTGTTATCTGTACAGGAGTGCTCCAAGTGACTCCATGATCGCTTGAAAAACTTCCGTAAGCATTATTGTCATTTCCTATCCACGCAACGACAAATCCTCCTATAGAGCCTGTCACAAAGATATCAGTCGAGGCCTTAAGTCCTGTTGCTATTGTCAAGGGTGATGTCCATGTTGTGCCGTTATCAGCAGAAAAAATAGAACGGGCTGTGTTCGTATCGGTGACCCATACTGCCATAAATCCGGAAGAATTTCCTCCCACAAAAACATCAGAATAAACATCAGCGCTTGTCGTTATCGCCGACGGAGAACTCCAAATGTTTCCATTATTACTAGTAAAACTGGCGTAAGCATTGTTCCCTGCTCCTTGCCATGTTGTCATAAATCCCGCTGCCGTACCGCAAACACCGACGGCAAAGGAGGCTACCGATCCCACAGAGTCTAGCTCTGAAGTTGTCCACGTTTGCCCATTATCATCCGAAAAGCTAGCGTAAGGGTGGGTATCATGAGAATCGTGCCATGCAGTCATAAATCCTGCTGTTGTTCCACTGACCGTGATCGGATTGAATGCAGAGTCAGTCAATTCAATCACTTGATCTGAAGTCCATGAAGTGCCATTGTCACTGGAAAAACGCGATGCAGGAAAACCTGTTTGAACGAGAGGAGGAGTTAAAAAAAATACAGACATAAATCCAGCTTCTGTCCCACTGACCCATGTGTCAGAAGAAGATTCTGTATAAACAATGAATGGGGTATCCCATGAAGTTCCATTAGAAGAAAAGCTCTGTAGCATATCGCCATTATCATCGGTACAGCCGGCCATATAGCCGGAATTCGTTCCACAGACAACGACTGAAGATTGTACAACTTCTGAAGTTGTGATCTGAACGGGACTTCCCAGAGATATAGGATTAGCAACAGCTTCTAAAGAAGCACAAAAACCGCTACAAAACACACTCAAAACAAGAATTCCTTTTCCAAACATAAAACCTCTATAGAGAAAATTATTATCCGATAATTGCCTAAAAAACCAAGTTTTAAATGACGTTCGGTACACATTCGATATATATATATAAATTCTTTTTTCCGCATCTTTATTATATAAACGTTGTATTTTTCCCCTATCCTGATTATCCTCTGCACCCAATTGATCTCATTTTTTGAATCACATTCGTTATAAAAACAGAAATCTGGAGTTTACTACACATGCGCCGCATCTTTTTTTTATTTTCCCTATTTATAACCTATTTTCTCGCCATTGAGTATTCAGCCGATGCTGTAACTTCTCTTCAGGTGATAAACAACAACGATAGTGGCGTAGGCTCCCTTCGACAGGCTCTTCTTTCGGTTGAAGACGGTGGAGTAATAGATCTGCAGCCTGGCTTAAATATCCTCGTAGGACAATCAACAGGCACAGCCCTTCCTATCCTCGATTTTTCCAAAGGTATAACAATCAATGGAAATGGAAGTACCATTTCCGGCAATGATGCTTTCCCTATTTTCTTTGCGTACAAAGGGGCAAATGAAATCACTGGATTAACTCTCTCACATGGTCTCGGAAAAGGGGGCGATGGGGGCAGCGGTGCAGGCGGCGCCGGCGGCGGCCTCGGCGCCGGGGCAGCTCTTTTTGTTTGGACAGATGCCCATGTCAATCTTTCTGATGTTTTTTTCTCGGACAATAATGTTATAGGGGGCAATGGAGGATCTGCCGATTCAGCAAACACCGATGGTGGTGGTGGCGGCGGACTTTATGGGAGCAATGGTGGTGATGGAGGGCTCAGCTACGG
>JBAWZJ010000095.1:0-7761 GCA_037143085.1 Parachlamydiaceae bacterium
CTCTTCTACTTGAGAAAGCACTTGTTGATGAGCCTGAAAATGCCGATTATGTTTATTATCTTGCTCAATCGTACCTCAACGCAGGAGAACTCCAATTAGCCCTAAAAAACTATGAAAGACGTGGACAGATGCAAGGGTGGGATCAAGCAACATTTTGGTCTGTGTATTATGCAGGCGTCTTGCGCGAACAGTTAGGGATGCCATCGGAGACTTTCGTTAAAAATTATTCAGATGCTTTCCGGTTAAGACCCACTCGTGCTGAGCCCTTATACCGGCTAGCAAACTATTTCTACCACACAGACAATTTTATTTTATCTTATATCGTATCACGGACAGCATTGGCTATTCCGGTTCCTGGGGATCTGATCTATGTAGAGCATTCGATCTATGAATATGCGCTTCCGTTTTTGTTTGCGAATGCAGCTTTTCAGATAGGTCAACATAAAGAGGCGTTAGTTATTTACCAGAAACTTTTGGAAAGTGGTAACGTTTCGGACCAGTTTAAAGAGCAGGTTCGGAAAAACCTGCTTCTTCTCAAAGAGCGTATGAATAGACCTCTTGCGTGATTATTCAAGAGGTCTATTGACGGGCTTTAAGCAACCAATGTTGTGCAGTATTTTAGCGTCTCTGAGTCGAATATTTTTCCATTTTTTTCCACCAACTCCTGCAAGCGCTGAAGATTCTTTTTGGAAACTTCATTTAGAGTTTTGTGTTCTATAGCAGATTGGATTGCTTGAAGCAAAGACTCTACCTGAGGTTTAAGCGCTTCTTGCTTTTGTCGGGCTAATGGTCCATCAGTGTTTTGTCCTGCTTTTAGCATCAGTTGATATTCATCAGATATGACACCCTCGATCTTGTATTGTTTTCGGAGGTTTTTCATTTGATTCTCAATGGAATCCTTCGATTGTTTTCGAAGATCTAAAGCGATAAAAAATCCGTTTCTTTCTTTAGCTACCGTTTTTTGTAATGACTGAAGGGCTTCAACCGTTTTGAGAAGGTCCTTATTTGTTTTAATCTCTTTTTTCAAGATTTGAGCTTCTTTTTGAGCTATGGAATGGTTTAATTGAAACGATTCCGTATAGTAGTTTTCCGATCTCAACAAATCACAAGATTCAGCCACTTTCTTTTTTTCTTCCGTGTATAATTGAGTGACTTTTTCTAGCAGATCGATATTTTTCTTTGCTTCATTGATTTTTTCCCTGCTTGTTGTGATAAGGGATTGGATTTCATCCTTATATTTGATCAGCTGATCTACACTCATGCGATCTAAAGGAATTGCTGTTTTCCAAAAATAACTTCCTTGAAGGTAACTCGTTTTAAGTTTTTTGATTTGAGCGTTTTCTTCTCGGATGAGGTCATTAATCGGCTGAGAGATATTCTCTGATAACTTTGTTTGTTTTCCCAGCTTTTCTCTAATCTCGCTCAACGAACGAATATGGCTGTCGATGCTCTTTTTTTGTTTTTCAATAAATTGATTTCTGAAGAAATTGTATTCTGGGGTGTTAGGAACATTCGCTTTCATCCCTTTTTCTAGATATCCTATTCCTTCTTCTTTGGGTGAAAGCTCAACAATGCTTGCTATGTCTCTTGCTATTGTGTCGATGACAACAGTGATTTCAAGATTATGTGTGAGGTGTCTTTTTGCATTCATCAATATTTCAACATATTTATCCAGATAATCGGATTGCTCAGCGAACAGTTGTTTTATCTTGTCTTTGTAATCAGGCTGTCCGGGAATAAATTCACGTAAAAGATCTTGAATAGTGAGATACTTTTGTCTCATCTTTAGTTTTTTTTCAGGATTAGCATTACTTACTATGAAATCCGTTGTGTTTCCTAGCGAATCGATCATTTCTTCACTTTGCAACATCGAGCTATTCATCAAGTATTCATTTTGGTTTTGAATGATCTCTTTAATTGCCTCGTTAGCAGCTTTGAGCTGTGGCGTTTCTGCTTCAATCCTTTCAAACGATTTTTTAACAACATCTCCCACTACAGTGCTATATTTAAAGAAAGCTTCAAAGAAGTCTTCAAGTTGAAGCCTGTTATTTTCCAAAAAATAAGCTCTCTCTGTGTTTATATGTTTTTTCCATGCCGTGATATCTTCAGGTGTAGCATCTGCAGGTAAGGGAGGACTCGTTTTTAAAAATAATTCAAGTCTTTGGTCTATTAATTTGTGGGCGTTCGCTATGAGAGTATCGAATAATTCTTCCGGGAGATTGGTTCTTAAACGCTCTTCAAATCCTTCAAATAGGTATAAAGGAATATCGCTTGTTCGATCGCTTTCCTCCTGTTCTATTTGCTCCTTTCCAATGCTATTTTTTATTGCATTAAAAGTGTTTTTAAATTGGTTTTTCAACTTTTCAACACTCTTGTTTGTTTCTGTATGAGCAGCTTCGGACTCTGATATATTATTTGTCCAAAAAACAATGTTGTCTCTATTAAAATCAATCTCTTCTTGGATGTTTTTGCAAGCCGTATCGAGCTGTTTTCCGTACTCTTTCAATTCGCTAGTATTAAGGTCGTCTAGTCGCTTTGTTGTTCCCGAGTAGAAAAAGCCCCCTTTTATTTCGTGTTCTTCCCTTTCAAATGGAGCCAATTGTTCTCGCCATTTGTGAGCAACATCATCTAAAAGCCCCTTTGGATCATCTTGCAGTAGAGCATCTATGGCGGTTTGTTGTTGAGCTATCTTATCTTGAGTTTCACTTTTAAGAGCCTTTTTGATTTCCTGAAGTTGTCCATCATTTCGTATAGCATCCAATTGACCGAAGAGGCTTGTGTTGTACTTACCGGCTTTGATCTTTTCCAACTCCTGTTTGATTTTTTTCTCAGAATTTTGTATTTTCTTTGTCAATGTAGATGGGTTATGCTTTTTTATATCAAGATTCCCGATGTCTGCTTCAAGGGCATTTTTCTCTTTTCCGAAAATTTCAGATAATTCATCGGCTTTGATGATTTGCGGAGTAGCACCCTCTTGAGTTTTTAGTTTGATGATATATTCTTCAATCTCTTTAAGAGCCTCTCTCCAATTTCCTTCAGCTTTCACGAGATCGCTGACATCCCTTCTTGCAAAATCCTTTGCATTAGCGTTCAGGTGTGGTGGCTCTTGTGCGATATGGTCGAGGGCTTCTTTGATACGATTCAGTGAAGCTGTTGCTTTTTTGATAAATTCTGCCGGAGTTAACTCATGTGTAAACCATAATATTGATGAAGTTTGTGTTGGTTCTTTTAATAGAGCTTCATCTGCAGCGATCATTCGCTCAAAATTATTCAAGTCCCTAAGTGTGAGAGGGGCTTTTTCGTTCTTTTTTTTAAGTATGTGGATTTTTTGTTTAGCTTCGTTGATTGCTTGACTCAGCTCTGTCTTAGTATTTTTTTGAGTTTTTTCGATAGTTGTCCGATACTGATTTTCTATGAGTTTCGCTACAGCACATAGTGAAGGTTGTGCTTCCAGGTCGATGATCTCTATGACATTTGTTTGAGATATCCCGTTTTCAGCAGAAAAGAGACCGAAGAGTCTTGTCGCAAAGGAGTGGTTGGCCACGTTTCGCGTTTCACAGACCAAACTTTTACTATTTAAATCAAAAGAGATGCGAAATTCTTTTACCCCTAAAGATTCCCATTTTCCGGTGATATTTTGAGTGATAGTGCTATTGATATCTTCCGGTTTGAATTGACTCCCATTTTCGATGTGAGGGAAGGTTTTGCTGTTTATTGGGTTTATCATAATAGCACCTTGGCTTAAGTTTTAAATCTTATTTTGTTTAACTGTATTTAATAATACTTGTTTTTGTGATTTTTGTTCAATCGAATAGTTTATTTTTTTTAGTTTACATATTTATTATAAATTTGTTATAAATAATATGTTATATATTTATTTACTGGAGGTGTTCTATGGCAAGTCCAATCGGTCCTAAGCCTTTTTCCGGTGCTATTCCTGCTTCTCAAGGAACCTCTTCAGGAGCTCATCCTTCCACCGATGCATCAATTACGGAGAGCGTAAAGGAAAAGTTTCAATCTCAGATACTTTCAAAGAGTACGCATTTAGAAGAACACCAGATTAATCATCTATGGAAGCTTTTAAGTGATGCGATGAAAGCTGAGAATCCAAGGATGGCGTTTTCTCAAAAAGTTAAAGATTGCGCTGAAAAAAACTTTCATTGGACTCAGAATAAATTGACTCATTTGAAATCGTTTGAGGCGGATATTCCTGAAAAAAATGCATTTGCAACGACTCTTGATAAAATGTCTGCTCATATTAGACCAAAGCAGAGGGCATTGCTTGAGGATTTATATGGAAAGTCAATGAAAAGTGATAATCCTCAAAAAAGCTTTGAAAACTTTGTCGACTCGAATGTGGGGCGGCAGGCAGAAGCAAAATTTGAAGGATGGGGACCGAAAAAGGCAAAGATAATCAAGGATAATCTTGCAATATTTTTGCCATTAACTCAAGCATCGTCAACACAAAACATCGATGAGATTAGTAAGATGGCAAAAACCAAGCTTGTTTCTTTTTATAAGAATGGACCGACAGCGTGTTTTGGCAATTTTGCTCATTGCTCAAGGCCAATTGAGTACGAGGGGTTCAAGTTTAATAACGCTGAGGCTGCTTTCCAATTTTTAAAAATTATTAAATCTCAAAGAAGGCTTGGAATCCGTGATGACGATACATTAGCTAAATTTCCTGCATTGGCGGGGTTCTTCAACTGTACAGGGCAAGAAGCTTTTGATTTGTCTTTACAATTTAAAGATAAAGATCTTATTGACACCAATTGGTGGATAAAACCGGGTATAGATCCGGCTGGTCCGCAGACTTTAAGTGGTCGAGATTCGGTCATGCTAGCTGTATTGCAGGAAAAATTTACAAAAAATCCAGATCACAGGGCTTCGTTAGAAGCAACGAAAGGCTCTTATCTTCTAGAGCATAATACTCGTCCCGGAAAAGATGCTTATTGGTCAGATAATCATGACGGTACTGGTTGTAATAGGTTGGGGCAAATGTTGATGGCTATTAGAGAAGGAACACCTTTAGGTCCTCCTATTAAAGACGCTGGAAAAAAGTTCAACACCGCAGCTAAGGGGCAAGTGGCAACATATAGAATACATTAATCGATTTAAACAGCTTTGCTTGAGACCCTCAAGCTAAGCTTTAACCTGACTTACGCCTCTCAATCACGTATGAATTTAGAGGCGCAAGTCAGATTTCAATGACGCTTGGTGTGCTTTTTTTAAAACTATTCCCCGATTTTATACCAAACGTCATTCAAAATTTGGCATTTCTAGTTGCGCGAAAATCCCCACGGATCGAACATTGCAAGTTGTTCAGTATTAATTAAGACGAGCCAACTTGTGATCTTCGATTCCCGGGGTTTTGGCGCGCTAGAAATGCCAACTTTTGAATCACGTTCGGTATAATTTCCGATATCTCAACCAACCTTTTGTAAATAAAGTGTATTGTAATATATTATTGTGTAAAATACGTTTTTATAAATCTTATAAAAAACAAATCGAACGTTTATCGTTCCTAAATTGTAAAAAAAGGAAGGGGTTATGTCCTCCGTTGATCCTGCCAAAACTTTGCGAAGTGATTTTTCTAGTCTGCCAAATAAAGATGAATGGTTGTCGTATATAGACCTCGCCACCCGCGCATTAGGAAAACAAAGAGGCTTTGCTAAAATGGGGTCTGATAGCGTAGATAGTCAGTTGACGGACGAAAAAGTTTGCGAACTAGCTGTTAGTATACAAGGACTCGGGAGAGCTCTAAATGAACTACAAGGCATTCCTAAGACGGGCAATTTCGATAAAAAATTACAACAATGGGCGGAAAAAGGATACTCAAGGGGATTGACTCACCACCTATTTCCTCCTGGAGTAACTGATCTTCAAGTTTTGAAAACAGCAACAAGTATTCTTTTCGACGGTAGGCAACTTGTCATTACTGCATCTCCGATAGAGCTGGGGAAACTTAGTCTATTACTTGAGAAGTTAGCTAAACGAGATCCAGGACAAAGTGAAGAAGAAAAACAAATAAAATACAGCGGATTTCTTAAAGAGCTTTACGCGGATGGCAATAAAGGCGGTCTTATCATTTCAACTCTTATCGATGCTGCCCCGCAAGGAGCGATTGAAGAAAAATTAGAACAACTGCGATGTTTAATTGAAGGTGTCATCCCCCCATCTTCAATGCACTACGTGGTGCCTCCTGAAGCAGACGAAAAAGAGGGACTCGAAGAATTCCTTAGTATAACCGAAAAGGGAGAGGCTGGTGACTATAAAGACTATGTTGAGATGTTACGAGATGGATATGCTCCTAAAAGTTATGCAGCTATTTCCCGTTTTATAATGGATGATCCTTCACCAGAGCATTGTGAAACAGAGTTTGCGAGATTAAAAAATATGGTTAAAACGCTGTGTCTTTTAACTTAAAAAAACTTTTCTCGACTTTACCGATTGTTGTTCAACAATCGGTAAAGATGTTGTCTCTACTTTAGAGGGCGCAACAGTTTCATTAGAGCCGGTGACACTCCTTTTGGTGCAGAGGGAGAGTCTGCTTGAGTTCTTTCCGCTACATCAAAGAGACTTAATCGGTTTTTCAAATTAGCATTTTCAGTTTCCAATTGTTGATTGTACTGCTGAACGAGGGTAAATGTGCTATTAGCTTCTGCAAGAGCGTGGTCTTGATTTTCTAATATTGTAGAAAGTGATCGGAGGGAGCGTTCCAATTCGACTTCTTTCTGCGTTTTCCCGTTGTTTTCTGCAGCTAAACGTTCGACTTCTTTTTGTAGTGACTCAACATTTGAATGAGTTTGTTGGTTAACCGTTTTTAACATCTCTATCTCAAGATTTGATGTCTGCTCAATTGCCGTCAATTCCACATCTTTTGTTGCCGCATTGAATTCTAAGGCTGCGATGCGATATTTCAAGGTCTCTGCCTGTTCGTGCGTCGAATTGAGGGCATCGTGAAGTTCTGTGTTTGCTGATACCAGAGCATTAATTTGCTGTATATGAGCATGAACTTCATTATCTTTTGTTTTTGTAACGTTTTCTAGCGCAGCAATGCGAGACTGGAATGACTGAGCTTGTTCCTGCGTAGCAGCAAGGTTAGCATGTAAGTCTGCATTAGCCTGTTGTAGTGCGTCGACTTGCTGTTTATGTGAGGATAGATCGCTGTCTTTTTTTACAGTGTTAACTTCTAGTGCCGCAATGCGCGACTGGAATGACTGCGCTTGCTCCTGTGCGGCAGCGAGGTTAGCATGTAAGTCTGCATTAGCCTGTTGTAGTGCATCGACTTGTTGTTTATGTGAAGATAGATCGTTGTCTTTTTCTTCAGTGTTAACTTCTAGTGCCGCAATGCGAGACTGGAATGACTGCGCTTGCTCCTGTGCAGCAGCAAGGCTAGCGTGTAAGTCTGCATTAGCTTTTTGTAATGCATCGACTTGCTGTTTATGTGAGGATAGATCGCTGTCTTTTTCTTCAGTGTTAACTTCTAGTGCCGCAATGCGAGACTGGAATGATTGCGCTTGTTCCTGTGCAGCAGCGAGACTCGCATGTAAATCTGCATTAGCCTGTTGTAGTGCATTGACTTGTTGTTTATGTGACGATAGATCGTTATCTTTCTCTTCAGTATTAACTTCTAGCGCAGCAATTCGAGACTGGAATGATTGCGCCTGTTCTTGTGCGGCAGCAAGGCTAGCATTTAGCTCTGTATTTGCATTTTGCAATGCATTCACTTGTTGCATGTGAGCCGATACTTCGTTGTCT
>JBAWZJ010000096.1:0-7658 GCA_037143085.1 Parachlamydiaceae bacterium
CTTAATTATCGTAGATGCCCTACTAATTTCTGGCAATACAGCTGTTGCTGGAGTTGGAGGTTCTTCAACGAACGTGACTGATCCTGGTTATGTTGCACCCGGCAATGGAACTGCTATGGGCTATGATATTTTTATCCGTGAACAGGGATCTATTACCTTTAATTTAAGCAACACTTTGACTATTGAAACCCCTATTGAGGGAGATCAAACTAATGGACCAAACACTACTGGAGGACTTTATAAAATAGGGAAGGGTACTTTAAATCTTAATGGAACCAATACTTATTCAGGAATGACCACTGTTGCTGGAGGTTCACTTAATTTAAATGGAAGCGTAATAGGAAGTGTTATTGTTGATTCCGGAGGTACGCTTTCCGGTAATGCGACCGTATCAGGTGATCTTACCAACTCGGGGATTTTAGCACCTGGGAATTCCGTTGGAACAATCAATACCACAAATCTAATTTTGACTTCCTCTAGTATATTGGAAATGGAAGTAGCCTCTAATGGTACAAATGATTTTATTGCCGCAACGGGAACGGCTCAAATTAATGGAACGTTAGAAGTCATTCCATTGCAAGGAAAGTTTCAGACTGCACAGTCATACACTATCATCACTGCAATAGATGGAAGGACGGGGACTTTTTCCAGAGTAACAAATAGTGAACCTAGTTTATTGAAAGTTATTTACGATCCAACAGCTGTTGTGGTGGAAGTTCTTCCCATTAGTGTCCTTGAATTGGATAGTAATGCTGCGGCAGCAGCTTCTTGTTACCTAACAGATGGATTCGCTACAGGATCTGATGTTGAGGCGGTCAACGCTGCATTATTAACATTAGATGCAGAAGGAATTAACAATAGCTTTAATCACATGTCGCCTTCTCAGTTTTCTGGGTTAGCTTGGAGTCAGATTGAAAATGCCTTGTTGGTTCGTTCCGGTTATTATCAGCACCTTGAAAAAGTGGACTCAGCCAATTGCTGTAATAGCTCTCATCTATGGGGAGAAGCAATAGGAGGATGGCAAAAACAAAATTCCAATGGTCAACAATTCGGATATACTGATTGGACGGGTGGAGCTACAGTCGGATTGGATGCCGTATGTTGCAATGAATTTAGACTCGGCGTCGCAGCTAGCTATACTTATTCACGTCTAAATTGGAACAAATCAGCTGGTCATGCCAACTTCAACAGTTATTATTCTGGATTGTATTCTAATTGGTCAAATGAATATGGATATGTCAATGCAACGTTATTGGGAGCCTATAGTCATTATCAAATCGATCGTCATTTGCATTTTGCTACAATAGATCGTCATGCAAAATCATCCAACAATAGTTGGGAAGGGTTAGCTGGATTAGAATTAGGGCTTATCTGCGGTAATGATGAATGTATGAGATTTATTCCATTTGTTAGATTGGACTATGTCCGTTTATCACGTCAAGGGTTTGTAGAGACTGGAGCGAGCAGTTTAGATCTTAGTGTCAATAGAAATCAAAATCAAATCGTACAAAGTGAGCTTGGAGTTATCTGGACCGGACAATATGCTTATGATAATTCGTGTATACCAGGTACGCTTGTGCCTCGTATAAAATTGAGTTATATAAATGACGCTCCATTTAGGAATCATCATTTGCGCGCAAGTTTCGTCGATTCTGCCTGCGATTTCACAGTACAAGGGCTAAATATGAAGCGCAATCTAGCAGCCGCTTCATTCGAACTGACTTATTTTAACTGCAACGACACTATTGGTATGACATTCCGTTATGATGGAAAATTTAGCAGAAATTATTATAACCAAGCAGCCAATATCGCACTAGACATAAAATTCTAGGCATTGTTTTTAAAGTCGAAAAGAGGCAATTTGTTTGAGTCAAAAGTTCTGAATGCATCTCTCCACCTCCATCCAATTTTAAGGCTTCAGTTTAACGACTGAAGCCTTTTTTTTAACGACATGCAACCAACATTTCCGATCAAAAAATCCAGCTGCTTAAAGCTCAATTACGCAGTATTTACGCACTAGACTGAATGAAACTGCAGTAAAAACTCTTTAGTTCTCAGCTCTTTCCTGCTATATTTTTGTGAAGCCTACAGCAGTAATAATCAGACAATAGATCGTATTGAAGTTAGCCAACAGGCTGTTGGCTAACCAAAAGTTAAGGCAGCAAATGTTAGAGAAGCACGCTCTGCCAGATCAAATCCTCATTAAGTGCCTAAACACTAATTACGGCATTGCAGTCGCCACCCTTACGTTTCTACCTATAGGCGCGGATACAAATGCTTCGATATATAAAGCTCAGACATTTGACCAAACATCCTATTTCATAAAACTGAAACTGGGACACCATCATGATATGAGCGTTGAAATAGTAGAGCTATTGCGGCGAGCAGGAATATCTCAGATCATTCCCCCTATTAAAACAATTCATGGCAAGTCAACGCAGCCGATTGATGATTTTACTCTTATTGTGTACCCATTTGTTGAAGGGCAAGATGGGTTCAGTTGTAGTCTAACAGATGATCAATGGATTAAGCTTGGCAAAACGCTGAAGCTGGTTCATGAAGTTGAAGTGCCATCATCTATTCAAAACAGCATCAGACGAGAAGCTTACTCACCAAAATGGCGTGATGCCCTTCGGTCAATCTACTCTCACATTGAAGGCGATCCAATCGCTGATGAGACGGGCTTAAAACTACAAAAATTCATGAAGCAAACCATGTCAGACATCCGTCGACTCGTAGATCGTGCCGAACAACTAGGAAAGAAACTTCAGAATCACTCGCCTAAGTTTGTATTGTGTCATTCCGATATTCATGGTGGCAATGTGCTAATCCATGAAAACTCTGATATCTACATAGTAGATTGGGATGAACCCATCATGGCGCCCAAAGAACGTGACCTCATGTTTATAGGGGGCGGCGTCGGGAATGTTTGGAATAAGCCGCTTGAGGAAAATTTTTTCTATAAGGGTTATGGAAAAACGGAAATTAATTCGACAAGCTTGGCCTATTACCGACACGAACGAATTGTAGAAGATATTGCTATCTACAGCCAGGAGCTGCTTTTGACCACGGCTGGGGGCAAGAAAAGGATAGAAATGTATAAACATTTCATAGCTATGTTTGAACCTCAAGGCGTAGTAGACATTGCATTCAAAACTGACGAGAGCCTATGAAACCGAAATATCCATTCGAGATTATCAACCAGAAGATGTGCAGGCTCTTGCAAATATCTACTACAACACCATTCATCGAATCAATATTCAACACTACTCAGAAGAGCAAGTAGACGTTTGGGCACTTACCTCAAGTTTAGAAATAGAAGGATAAATTATGCGATTAGTAGGAAAAAAAGTAATTGTGACAGGGGCTAACCGCAGCATTGGAAAAGCAATCGCTTTACTCTTTTAAATATGCAAAATGGCGAACATAAAAAAATCCTGTTCAGAATAGCCTATCCCCTTTTTGACTTCTTTTCAGGCTAAAGGTTGTGTTGATTTGGCCTCATCAGCTACCAAATTTATGATTATGCAAGACCTTTATTTTTGTGTTCGGGAACAAAGTTCTAACTTGCCGCCACCTCTTGAACCAGTATCACAGTTGAAAACTGTGATACTGTGAGGCCTGACCCGTTGTTTACTCTTTGTTTGAGCTGTTGCCTATAAAGTCCTTGATTGTTTAGGGTGGTATTTATACTTAATTGAGGGGGAGACTAATGAAACTTGCAGCTACTGAATTACTTACGCCGGATAATTTTGTTCTGGCTTTGATTGACCATCAACCGCAGATGTTTTTTGGAGTGCAATCGGCCGATCGGCAGATGATTATCAATAATGTTACGGGCCTTGCTAAGGCGGCGAAGGTGTTTGGGGTGCCGACTGTTCTCACAACCGTTGCAGCTAAGGAGTTTAGTGGGCCGCTCATTCCTCAGATACAAGCTGTTTTCCCAAATCAGGTCCCGATCAACCGCTCTACGATGAACTCTTGGGAAGATAAGCACTTTGTTGCGGCGATAGAAAAAACAAAGCGAAAGAAGATTGTCATGGCTGGGTTGTGGACTGAAGTGTGTTTAGCCTTTCCTGCTATTTCAGCGGTAGAAGCGGGCTACCAAGTTTATGCAGTAGTCGATGCTTCGGCCGCCTCAAGTATTGAAGCTCATACCGCAGCCATTGAGAGGATGAAGCAAGTGGGTGTAATCCCAGTGACTTGGTTACAAGTGTTGTGTGAATTACAACGAGATTGGGCTAGAAAAGAAACGTATCCCGCAGTGATGAAAGTGATCAATGAGCATGCTGGAGCCTATGGCCTGGGTGTCTTCTATGCCGAGACCATGATAGGCTCTCATAGTGGTTAGAGAGTATTTATACCGGACGTGATTCGAAAATCGGTTTGTGACCATGCCTGTATCCCAGCTTTTTTGTCGGCCGTTGCAGTCCCACTGTAAAAACAGTGAGGCCGCAACGGCTGACAGAAAATCAGGACGCAGGCACGGCCACAAACCGATTTGAAGTCAAAGCGACCGGTTCCAAAATAATAATCCTGGTATTTGAAAAAGTCCTCCGTATTTGACTTGTTGTCGATTTGGAGCAATCTGGCCTGTTAAGGACAGTACTGTTCATCTTAAAGTTTTACCCCTCGAACTTATCTCACCTTTTTGCCGATCCTGGCTATGTACTTAGCCTGATTAACTGATCGGCAGTTATGACCAATATACCGAGCATTAAATGACAAAACACTACTGGTGAGCAAAAGGCTGATGCGAATACCAAATTTTCGAACGCTAGGAATGAGTTGCCTGAAGCATTCAAGCAAATTTGCGATCTGCTTTTCCATATCGGGCAATATCGTTAACAAATATTTTAAGAATCAGTGGGTTGGAGTATCTCTTCTCCTCATTAAAAGTTCTGAATGTGTCTCTCCACCTCCAAAAGAAGAGAAGTCCCATTAACCTTTTTCGCAGAGTGCAGCTTTTGGAAAAAAATGACCAAAATGATTTTTAGCTTTTTGATGATCGAAAGTTTTTTCAGAAAAGCTATTGACCCTCACGTTACGTTATTCCTTATTATTGGGAAATCCTTTAAAATCAAAGGGATATTGAAGGAGATAGTCAATGGCTTATACAGTTAAGGAATTAGCGCAAATTTCAGGAGTGAGTATTCGAACCCTGCATTGGTACGATGAGGTTGGACTTCTCAAACCAGCTTATCACGGTTCTAATGGGTATCGATACTACGAAGAAGAACAACTTTTAATCCTTCAGCAAATTTTATTTTTTAAAGAGCTGGGGTTTGAGTTGAAGAAGATTCAGAAAGTCCTGGGAAGAAGTGATTTCGATAAAATGGTGGCTTTAAGTTCTCATAGGCAGATGCTCAAAAAGAACCTAGAACAAACCAGAAAACTGATTGAGACGATTGACAAAACAATCGAACACTTAAAAGGAACTAAGAAAATGAAAGAAAAAGAGATGTTTTCTGGCTTTAGCAAGGAGCAACAAGCGGAATATGAAAGACAAATCATAGAACGCTCTGGAGACCAAGGTAAGGCTCACATTGAAGAAAGCAAACAAAATGCGAAGAAATGGTCCAAAGCAGATGAGGAAAACTTTAAAAAAGAGTTTGTAGATATCTGCAAGGAACTTACTCGTTTACTGGAGCAAAACTTCAAAGTCAGCACAAAAGAAGTACAAGGTGTTATTCGTAGACATCATGTATGGCTAAGCAAATGCTGGACTCCCACAAAAGAGTCCTATGCAGGTCATGGGCAACTTATCGTGGATAGTGATCTTCGTAAAGCTTATGAGGCATACCATCCTCGGTTACCTGAATTTATAGCAGAAGCTATTCAGGTATTTGCTGACAAAGAATTGAACTAAAATCTAAAGCAGGCAGCCGAGAATCATTCGGCTGTCTTTTACGCAAATTTTACGCACTAGACTGCACAAAACAGACTAAAAACACTTGTAAAAGTAGCCGAAGACTCCTAATAGGAGGGACTATTTAAGTATCTGCTCACAAGTCACAGATTGTTCAATCAGCCTTTGCATGTAAATTAAACGGATCCTGAAGCATGGAGGCCTGTTTATCGTAAGATCAACCCCTCTAATTAAATTTTTTCCACTTCGGCGTAAACATCACCCACATTCCGCTCTGCATAAAAATACACTTTAGTGTTACAATGAGGAAAAATCTTATGAGAGAAAAAAGGTTTTTCTTATAAGAATTTTTATAAATCAATGAAATAAGGAGAAGATTTTGGCTAAGTCAAAAGGTAAAGTTAAGTTTTTTAATGTACAGAAAGGTTTTGGTTTTATTACACCTGACAACGGTAGCAAAGACCTCTTTGTTCACGTTAACAACATTCAGGGCAATCCTGAGTCAATGCGCGAAGGGCAAAGTGTAGATTATACAGAAGGTCAGGGGCGCAAGGGGCCAGAAGCAACGGATGTAACACTTCTTTAATTGATAAACTCATATTAAAAGTTTTGAATGCGTCTCTCCATCTCCATTCAGTTTTAAGGCTTCACTTTTCGGAGTGAAGCCTTTTGTTTTTTAATGACATACAATCAGGATTTCATTGCAAAAAATTCGACTGTACAAAGCTCAATTACGCAATATTTACGCACTAGATTGGAGGAAACAGGAGTAAAAGTTATTTAGTTTTTGTCTCTTTTCAGGTATATTCTTAAGACACTTGTGACCTCTATGACTCATAGAGAATGTGCGTCACAACCTAAGTCCCCAGGCTTGGCACTTAATAAAGACTTAAGGGGGTTGAAATGGTGAAAAGTAAAAAGACTGTTTCCAAGCGGCAAAGCATTGTTTTCACAGAACTTTTTATGCCAAGTTCGTGACACAACTTAAGAAAAAGATACGATCAACTCAATAATCAGGTTCAAAATGTCTTCATCTCAGCAAATAATTGATCAAACGATAACCTGGATCCAAAAAGTAGTGGTAGGCTGTAACTTCTGTCCTTTTGCTGCTAGGACATTACAACAACATCATGTTCATTACCAAGTTGAATCTAGTACGAATACAACTTTATGCATGGATGCTTTTCTAAAGGAAATTGCCCGGTTGGATAAAGAACTCCATATTGAAACCAGTTTTCTAATCTTTTCCAACGCTTTTCAACAATTTGATGATTACCTGGATGTGGTATCCATTGCAGAACATTTATTAAAAGAAAAAGGATATGAAGGAGTTTATCAATTGGCAAGTTTTCATCCAATGTACCGGTTTGCCAGCTCAGTAAAAGATGATGCGGCTGATTATACTAACAGGTCCATTTATCCGATGCTGCATCTTTTACGGGAATCCAGTATTGATAAAGCAGTAAAACACTATGAAAACCCGGAAAATATTCCGGAACGCAATGTTGATTTTGCCAGGAAAAAAGGATTAACCTTTATGAAATTGCTGAGAGATTCCTGTATCAATTCATGACGGTATTATTCCGTCAATCGAAAGTTCTGAATGTGTCTCTCCACCTCCATTCAAGGGCTGTTGCTCCTTGAAAATACCTGGCAAAGGGTCGCAAATCCCTCTGCAAGCCATTTATGTTAGTTTTGCTTAAGTTAACCGAGTGTGAACCAATGAAAGAATTGTTGCAGAAAGCCGAATCACTGGGAATCAACCATATTAAACGTCATATTTTTATTT
>JBAWZJ010000097.1:0-7597 GCA_037143085.1 Parachlamydiaceae bacterium
GTTTCAAGAGCTACAGAAATTATTTGAAAAAATAGCTAGTGCGTAAGGTGAGTTAATGAGCTCTTTTTGCGTTTTAAATGAGAATCATGTTATCTTGACGAAATGATTGAATCCGAAACATTCACTTTAGATAATTTTGAAGGTCCGCTAGACTTGCTATGGCACCTGATCCATCGAGAAGAAATCGATATTTATCAGATCTCTCTGTTCCAAATTACAAGCCAGTTTTTGCAGCGGATGAACCTAAAAACGGTAGCTCAAGATGGTACACTAACGCAAGGTTTTGGGTCGCAATTGTATTTAAAGGAACAAAACCGATTGGATGAAATCTCGCAACCTGCCAACCCCAGTTTTTTGACAGAAGCTGTTGATCTTGATCGCGGCGCAGAGTTCATTTCAATGACTGCATCCCTCATCTGGTTTAAAAGCAAAGCACTACTTCCAAAACACGAACAAGAAGAAGATGAGACAACCTTAGAAGAAGACGATCCTCGTTTTGAAATCATCCACCAACTAATCGACTATTGCCGTTTCAAACAGGCTGCTAAAGAACTAGCCGATAGAGAGCTCCGACAAGGAGCTTTTTACCCAAGAGGTGTTGAAAGTAGTGAGATCAAAAAGAACTTGGGCATCAACCACCTTTCCCTTGAAGATCTAGCCGTATTGTTCCAACAAATCCTCGCTAAAGCTGAGCCTCGACGTGGGACTATCACGGAAGAAGAGTGGAAGGTGTCGGATAAGATCCACTACTTAAAAGAACTACTTAAGAAAAGAGAATCGATCCCCTTTACTGAAGCGTTTAATGCGTCAATGAGCCGCATTGAACTCATCGTGACATTTTTAGCCCTTCTCGAAATGATGAAGTCTGAAGATGTTTGGGTCAAAAATTGCAATCAATCACAAAAATCAACTGTCCATATTTTTGCAAGACGGTAATTAGAGGTCTATTATGGCAAAAGAAATCAATCTATTTGATCAAGAAATCAACCAATCGATTCCAAAATCGCTCCTGGACCAACCTACTCTCCCCGGAATCCTAGAAAACATCCAGGCTTCACAACGGGTTCAACAACAAGAAAAATTCATCCGACAGCATGCTAAAAGGATCATCGAAGCACTTCTCTTCTCTAGCAGCGAACCTCTTTCTTTTACAAAAATACGGGAAATTGTCGACTCATTTCAACCTCTGAAACCTCGGTTACTTCGCGACCTAATTATTGAATTACAGCAAGAATATCTTTCTCAACAAAGGGCCTTCCGAATCGAGGAAATTGCTGATGGTTTTCTCTTGCGAACATGTGAAGAATATAGTCCATTTGTCGATCTAATACATCGCAACAAGCGAACAGAGAAACTGTCCCAAGCTTCTGCTGAAGTGCTGGCGATCATAGCCTATCGACAACCTATCACAAGGCCTCAAATCGAAGCTATTCGCGGAGTAGACTCTTCGGGCATCCTCCAAAACCTTTTGGAAAGACAACTCATTGAACCTACAGGAAAATTAGAAGCTCCGGGCCGTCCTACATTGTATGGAACAACAAAAGACTTTCTACAACACTTCGGTCTCCGCAGCGCTGAAGAGCTCGCAAGCAAGAGAGATTCAACAACTTAGAGAAACCCTCTGAAGAACCGCTTAAGAACCTTTTGTTATCTCTTGATTTTTATCATCTAAATCTATTTACTAACGGCTCTGATAATCAGTAAAAAAAGAATTAAACTTTTAGCACTTCTGCCAAAAGTTTATATTTTTGTGTATACCGAACGTCATTCAAAAGTTGGCGCGTTAGAAGTCCTTAGTTTTGAACGACGCTCGGTATAACTCTGATATCAGTAACCCAAGAAACTTTTATTGTACGGAGAATCATGAAAAAAAATTCCTTTTTATTAAACTTACTGGGCATAGCTCTTTGCTGCGGACCTGTCGCACAAATCGCTGCTGACAGCTGCTACCCAACAAGTGCTAGCTACTGTGACTGGTCATTTTGCGATGGCAAAATCACCCTCGGAGCTGATTGGCTATATTGGCAAGTACAAGAGGATGGCCTAAACCTCGGTACTGCAGAAACAGCAACTCCAAATTTTGGCCTAGCAACAGACTTAGATAAACACAATACAAATCCAAAATTCCAATATGAAAATGGATACCGTGTGAACATTGGTTACGAACTTCCTTGCGACTCTTGGGATTTAGATATTGCTTATACCTACATGCCTGCAAGCGCAAGAACACCAAATTTTTCCTCAGACGACACAACAACAGGTCAATTTTTTGTCAATTCAGATAGTTTTCCTATCCTCGACGACTTTGACAACAGCGGCATTGCTCAAGGGTTCTCTGGAAAATGGGATGCTAATTTGAACTGCGTTGATGTTGACATGGGACGCACTGTCTGCTTTGGCGAATGTTTAAAAATCCGTCCACACATTGGCTTTAGAGCTGCATGGATGGATCAAAAACTGTACGCTAACCTTTTTGTCAACGTAGATACAACAGAAACTGTTGACAACTTAGCTAAAATGAAAGAAACATTCACAGGCTATGGCGTTGAAGGCGGACTATGGGGCGACTGGCAACTTGGCTGCGGCTTCTCTGTTATAGGTCATGTTGGCGGTTCCATTTTGTACTCGGAATTCAACATCCACCAAAGCTCTCTAATTGTCACAACAACAGGCATCGGCAGCGACGATGTAATCGTTGCAGAGACAACAAGCCGTCTAAGCGAGACAATCCATACAGGTACTCCTACAATGGACTACTTTGTTGGTTTGCAATATGACGACTGTTTCTGCGATATGCTTTTCTCTATGGTTGCCGGCTGGGAACAGCACATCATTTTTGATGCTAACAGATTGTCCACACACCGTGGCAACTTGGTGACTCAAGGGTTAACTCTTGGCATGCAAGTTGGTTTCTAAAAGACCAACGGCTCCTGCTAAAGAATCTGTCTAACGATATTGGTTCTCCATTCTGAAAGACGCGTAATACGCGTCTTTCAGATTCAAAAAAGACTATTCAAATCTCTGATTTTTTTCCAATCTCACAGTTTCTCTTTGATCGAATATACCCTTCTCTGTCATTCTTAAAAGAAAAATGAGGTATGACTCAATGACATCCGATCACAAGCAAAGCGATATTCCTACTCATTTCAACGGAAAGGAAGCCTTAGAACACGTCATCGAAGCTCATGCTGAAGGGTTGATGGCTGCTGCTGAAATGCACGGAGCAGAACCTTCAGGCTCTTTCTCTGCTGCGGAAGATGCTGCTAGAGAGACAGCTGTTGTCTTACCTATCTTCTGGATTCTAATCACTCACCTAACCGATTCAAGAGTTGATATTTTGTACCTTATCAGCCTCTTTACTTGCGGATGGATTTTATGGAAAATGGGCCGCGGTGCCTGGTTGGGTTGGTTTCGTTTAGAACGTCTTCACCGCATTTTAGAACAAGAAAAATGGGAAATTGAACACCATCGGCAACAAGAACGAGATGAATTGAGAGTTCTTTATGCCGCAAAAGGATTTGAAGGAAAGCTGCTTGAAGATGTACTCGATGTGCTAATGGCAGACAATGACCGCCTACTTAAAGTGATGATAGAAGAAGAATTGGGACTTTCTCTAGGAAAAACCGAACATCCACTGAAACAGGGTCTCGGAGCTGCCGTCGGAGTAGCCGCTTCTGCTTTTATCTGCTTACTATTTTTAATCGTTTGGCCTACCTTCGGAATTTTTATTGGAACGGCTTTAACTCTAAGCTTCTCAGCAGCACTTTCTGCATATATGGCAAGAAACCAAATAATTCCAGCAATCGTTTGGAACTTAGGGTTAGCAACCCTTGCATTAGGCATCGTTCATTTTTTATTACAGTGGCATCTACATAACTGATGAGTACTCCGACAACAACTAGCCCATTTACAGAGTTTTTCGAGCTTGGCCACCAAGAAAGCGTTAGCCCATTTCTAGAACCCGGTTCAAGACAATGGTCGATTAATCTCACTTTGAAATCCTCTCTTGCAGCCGCCTTTTTATTGGTTATAGCTTTCGTCTGCTCTTTTTTCAAAGAGAGTATCGCTCTATCCCATTTGTTCCTCGTCATCGTTTATTTTCTTGCAGGAATCCCTTCATTAATTGAGGCTGTTGAAGATCTCTTGGAAGGCGATGTCAATATTGATATTTTGATGACTCTAGCAGCATTTTCCTCGGTATTTATTGGCAGCGGAATGGAAGGGGGCCTTCTTCTTGTTCTCTTTTCCCTTTCTGGATCGATGGAAGATGCTGTCACAGCAAAGGCCAAAGGGGCTCTTAGCAGTCTACACAAACTATCCCCAACAAAAGCATGTGTTATAGAACCCGACGGATCCCTAATTGAACGCGCCGTTAGAGATATCCCAATAGGAACGAAAATACTCATCAAAGCAAATCAAGTCATCCCTCTCGACGGCTCGGTGATCACAGGAACATCTTCAGTCAACCTAGTACACCTCACCGGAGAAAATTTTCCCGTACTGAAAACTGTCGGAGATACCGTTCCTACAGGAGGAAGAAATTTAGATGGAGCTTTAACAATTGAAGTCACGCGCACAAGCACAGATTCGACACTAGCAAAAATCATCCAGTTGGTCACGCAAGCACATGAAACTAGGCCGACATTACAACGGTGGTTTGATAAGGCAAGCCAAGGGTACGCTATCTCAATTATTTCACTTTCGGCTTTATTTGCACTCTCGTTTCCTTTTATTTTCTCTATCCCTTTTCTTGGAGTCGAAGGTTCAGTCTATCGCGCTCTGACTTTTTTGATTGCAGCTTCCCCATGCGCCTTAATCATCGCTATCCCTATAGCCTATTTGAGCGCCGTTAGCACATGTGCAAAGCGAGGGATCCTTTTAAAAGGAGGAATCACCCTCGACGCATTAGCAGGATGCCATGCCATTGCATTCGACAAGACAGGAACATTAACAACAGGAGAGCTTTCTTGCATCTCTTTTGAACCTCTTAAGAAGGATTCTAAAGAAGATTTCTACCAAGCCTTAGCAACAGCATATGCAATGGAAAAAAATGCTGTCCACCCGATAGCAACAGCTATTACGAAATACGCCAATACAATAAAACTTCCAGGCATCACTTTACAAGAATTTAAATCGATCCCAGGATACGGACTACAAGCTATATCCATCACTCCTACAGGAAGAAAAACCGTCTATATCGGCCGTCCCACATACATTGTAAAACAACTGAAAGATGAATCACAGGCTCTTCTTCTGAATACCGTCCAAGCGATACAAGAACGGGGGGAACTTTTGACCGTTCTCCTTTTCGGTGATGAACTTTTCTTATTTACATTTCGCGATACTCCCCGCCCCAAAATCTCGGAAATGCTCAGTGCCTTAAAACGTAGAGGAATGGATTTGGTGATGTTAACAGGCGACCACCTGAACAGCGCTAAACGAATTGCCGCAGAACTTGACATCACCGAATTTCACGCCGATTTAACTCCTGAAGATAAGCTGCGCTATGTAACAGAACTTGCCGAAAAGAAAGGCCTTGCGATGATTGGTGATGGCGTCAATGATGCACCAGCACTAGCTAGAGCAACTGTAGGAATGTGCATGGGTGGAATTGGAAGCACAGCAGCCATCGATGCTGCAGACATCGTCTTTTTACACGACAATATAGAACTTCTAGACTGGCTTATCGGAAAAGCAAAGCAGACTCAAAGAATCGTCAAAGAGAATCTTATTCTCGCATCCGCAGCAATTCTCATCGCTAGCCTGCCAGCGTTGGCGGGTATTGTCCCTTTATGGGTTGCTGTCATCATGCACGAGGGCGGCACTGTCCTCGTTGGGCTAAACGCCCTTAGGCTTCTGAGATAAAACATCGCACAGTTCACGCTTGAGTTGATCTATAGACCTGGAATCAATAGGAACAACTCCTGGACAGTCATCTTTACAGAGAGTCTTAATAAATATTTCCCTATCCCACATTGGATATCCTTTTAGAGGAACCTCTATCAAAGGAAGAAAAACTTCAAACAACCATATGGAACGTTTTAAATTTATTTCTAAAATATCGGGGTTTTCTCTCGCTACCTGGAATACCGCTTGCAAGATTTTCGCCAAAAGAAAAGAAAGCTGATCAAGTCTTTCCCCTTCCATAAAAAAAACAAACCGGTATTCTCTATCTAATAACCTATCGGTAACCATCTTGATCCATCCATTAGAATCTTCAAAATCAGGCATAGATAATTGATCGCAAAGGAGGGCTCGAAGGTTCAAAATAATATCTAAATGGGGATTGTTTATGTCCAAATATAAATGATAGAGATCATGAAGAGTCATTCCCAGACCAGGAGGTCCTTTGATTGCATAATGAACATAGGGGAGCATAAACAGGGGCGACGCAATAGAAATCACTCTCACACCACTTTGAAAAGCATCCTCAACTTCTTGGTTTTCCGAGTATCCAAACACAAGTTCATGGGTTTTCGGAATAAGTTTGTCCGTTTTTTTATCCATCGCCATCACACCTTCCGGAAAAGCGACGGTCGTATGACTTTTAACCAACTGGCGCGATAGGTTTGCAATCATTGATAATTGAGGGATGACAACTGTTGCTTTCATCTCATTACGAGTTTCATCTTTTTCAATATTTGTAAACCCTTCTGCGGATACGGCATTGCAATAGAGATTGGCCTCCAACATTGCAACGGTATCATCTAATTGAGCTTTAAAATCGTACGATAAAACTGTTCTCTGCAAAGGCGTTTTCTTATCGAAATTTTTAATAAATTCATCCTTTACACATTGCAACTCTTCTTCTGTTTTATCGGAAATAATTAAAGGATTGATTTGCCCATATTTCTGAAAAATTATAGGAAGATCTTCACTATCTTGAAAAACTTCAAAAGGAGGATAATGGGCTTTTTTCAATGTGTGGACAATCGTTTTCTTTGTCTCATCCTTCACATAAAAATTTTCTATTCTTCCCTGTTGTTTTTCAAACATTGCACTTGCTATCAAATGGACTGTGCATAGGTCATTCTGATCGATTTTTCCATCTAAAAAAGCCGCTAGAGAGAGAAACGCAAGGGTTCTGGGATCAAACATTAGATAAAAATCAAACCAAGCATCTTTTTTAATGTTAACTAGAAAATCTTTATAAAAGTAAATAAACAGATTATCTTTTAACAAAGAAACCAACTCTTCAAAAACAACCTCTTTTTCAGTTGTGTATTTAAATAAATTAAGGGAACAAAACTCTTCCTTCGTCATCGAGATTTTGGGAGCAAAACCTTTGAACGATTCTATATATTGATCAACGAAAAACGTAGGTACTTCGGCTGCTGGTTTAGGAGATAATCTCCCAACGAGATCAAGTCTTGCATGCTCTCTTCCTCTAACACACACGACTCTCTCTTCCAATGTCGAATCCGATTTATTTGCGGAAAATGACACAGCTGCGACACTCTCAGATTTTTTTCTACGTTTAGCTGTGTAGACTGGTTGTTGGGTTAAACTGGGAGAAACAATTTTATGTAATGGATCGAAGCTCATACTTTTATAAACGGATTGGTATACCGAACGTCATTCAAAAATTGGCATTTCT
>JBAWZJ010000098.1:0-7456 GCA_037143085.1 Parachlamydiaceae bacterium
ACGAAATAAAATTGAAAGAAAATCTTAAACTAAAATCTGTCCAACTACTTTCTGAACTGAACTTGGATATGCCTGGAAATTCTTTAGTAATCGAAGGTTGGCAGCAACTGGCTCAAGCTGCAGCATATTTTCAATTAGAAAACGTTTCTACATTTTCAAAAAATATAGCATCAAACACAACAAGAGAATCCGATCTACAAAAAAATGTAGGAAAATTTCTTGAGGGGCATGGCTTTCGTAAAGAAGTTCAGCTAGGAGACCATCTAGCACGTCATCAAGCAGGTTTTTATAGAGAAAGCGATCAAATGGTAATAGAAGTCGATGGACCAACCCATTTTAAGGATGGACAACTTACAATTGAAACAAAACTAAGGAACGCCATCTTAACGCGTAACGGCATCAGCTTGATTTGCATACCATTTTATGAGTGGGATGCTTTGAGAGATGATGAAGCAAAAAAACAAAAAATTCGAAGTTTAATCGGTTAAAAATTGTTTTTTCTCTTTATAACCCCTTCTCATATTGCTGAGGAGGACTTGAATAAGAAAAAAAACTCGTTCTTTACATAAATGTTCAGGATCTGCTAAGCTCTCCGTTTCGACCGGGATATTAGCTCAGTTGGTTAGAGCGCCACGTTGACATCGTGGAGGTCAGCTGTTCGAGTCAGCTATATCCCATTCATGACACACAAATTTATCGAATCATCCCCCGTTATTTTACGCGAATCGGCTGCAGAGCTGCTTGCGATGGCTCTTATCGAGCTCTTTCCTGGAATACAACTTGTCTATGGCGGATCCACAGAAAAAGGGTTCTTTTACGATTTCTCCGCCGAACAGCAGATCGACACCCAAGCTATTCCTCTAATAGAAGAAAAAATGAGGGGATTGATCAAAGCCAATCTGGAAATTTCCACTATTGAGATGATGAAGGAAAATGGAGCTCAATTTTTAGAACACAAAGAACAGTTTTTTAAGGCTGCTACTATACGGAGATCGCGAGATAATATCGTAAAGTTGCTGAAGATTGGTGAATTCTACGATTACGCCCCTGTGGATCTCTTAAAAACCACATTCGAAATAGGTTCTTTTAAACTTTTTGATATTGAAACAACTTCTCGTTACATTCCAGAAGAGGGAGAGGCTTTAGTCAAACGAATCGAAGGGGCTGCCTTTTTCGATAAAAAAGATCTTAAAGACTATATAAAAACACACAAGGCTGCTTTAAAATACGATTATCGGAAACTAGGACAAGTACTGCAATTATTTTTCATTAATAATGAAATAGCCGAGAACGGATGGGTATGGTTGCCTCGAGGAATACACCTAAAGAATATATTGCTCAATTGGTGGGCTAATGAACTAAAAAATCAAGGATTTGAACTAATATCCACTCCAGCTCTCGTAAAAAAAGAGTTAATGGAAGATTTTGGTTCGTTTGATTTTTCAGATGAATTTTATGAACCGCCTGTCTGTCAAATCAATGAAATCGAGTATGTCGTTCCTGTAAGCGCAACACCAATTCACGCTGCAGTTTTCCAGTCAAAAGAAGGGGTAACCGCTAAATTACCAGTACGTTACGCGGAATGTAAAGAAGTTTTTTTAAATGAAAGGCTGGGGAGTTTTAATGAGGTGTCTTCGTCAAAGCTTTTCCTTGTCGATTTCGCCCACATCTTCTGCAATTTGGAATTTTTAGAAAAAGAAATCATTTCTTCCTTGCAATTCATTGATAAAATCATTAAGATGTTTGGTTTTGAGTACCATTGGTGTTTGTCTCTACCCAAGCTAGGCGGAGAGGCCTTTAAAGATCGAGTGGCGCGCTCATTTTGTTCTGCATTTGAAAAGACAGGGATAACCTTTATTTCGATAGAACAAGAAGATCGCCTTGCTAGACCGATGGCCGAAGCATGGTTGATAGATTCCTTTGGAAGAGAGTGGAAAGGCCCTACGATTGAAGTTGATCTGAAGACATCGCAACGATTGAAAGTGAAGTCTCGCAACTCCGCAGGAACAAACCACTCGCCACTGATTGTTGTGATCTCTTTATTTCGTTCTTTAGAACGCTTTATAGCGCTGCTAATTGAACACTTTAAAGAACAAATTGGAAGCCAGATAACTTTGCGTCTTTGTTCCAATAAGGCACCTCAAAATAGTGAGGGGCCACAGGCTTCTTAGTAAATTAACTAAGAGACCGCGGAATAGGCGCTAAACAGGGAGATAAGAAGCCGCTTTGAAAGTTAATAGAGAAATACGGGCACCTCGGGTGCGCGTGATCAGTCATACGGGAGAACAGGTTGGTGTTATCACCATCCAAGAAGCTTTGGCTATGGCCGATGCAGAGGGGTTGGACTTAGTTGAGATTGTACCGGGATCAAGTCCGCCGGTGTGCAAAATTATTAACTTTGGTAAATTCCGTTACGACCAAACAAAGCGCGAAAAAGAAAGCAAAAAGTCGCAGCACCAAGTGAAAGTTAAAGAGATCAAGCTGAAGCCTAATACAGATGATAACGATCTCAATACGAAAGCGCGACATGCTAGAGAATTTATTGCGAAAGGCAATAAGGTTAAAGTGACGTGCACATTCCGCGGACGCGAAATGGCCCACACTGACATCGGCGAGAAAATGATGCAAAAATTTTGCGCAGATCTCGAAGATGTTGCTGTTTTAGAGTCACCAATGAAAATGATGGGGCGTATGCTTCTCGGAGTATTGGCCCCTGGAGCGAAAAAGAAAAAGGAAGCTACGAAGCAGCCTCTGACACCGGATAATTCGGAAAAGCCTGCTTAGTAGTGTATTGACACAGGAGAAATTACAGTGCCTAAGATGAAGACCAAAAAGGCCGTTGCGGCCAGGTACAGAGTGACGGCTACAGGGAAACTCAAAGGATCGAGACCCGGTAAACGTCATATCATGACCAAAAAGTCACCTAAGAGAAAGCGTCAATTGTCGGCAGCATCATATGTCGATGATGGACACCTAAAAACATACAAACGTGTAATGTGCGTTTAAGTAAAAATATTAGAGAGAGTGTTGCAACTTTCTCATTAACTCGTCTGCAATGCAAAACGCAGACACAACAAGTGGAGATAAGCTATGGTTAGAATTACCAATGCTGTCGCTACACATCGTCGCAAAAAAAGATTGTTAAAGCAAGCAAAAGGGTTTGTCGGCGATCGCAAAAACCACCTGCGTCTAACCAGTGATGCTGTCCTTCGTGCAATGGCGTACAATTATCGCCATCGCAAAGAAAGAAAGCGCGACTTTCGCAGTTTGTGGATTGTGCGTATCGGTGCCGCTGCTAAAATTAACGGCATGTCGTACAATAAGTTCATTTTTGGACTAAAAAAAGCGAAATGTGAACTCGATAGAAAAGTATTAGCTGATATGGCAATACGTGATCCTCACAGCTTTGCAGCTGTGGCGCATCATGCCAAATTAGCTCTCGTGTAAAATCACACGACTCTTGCAGTGCCGGAAGGCTCTGCAAGAGTTTCATTGCACACAGGCTCACGATGCATCAAAAAATTGAATCTCTAAAAGAAACCTTCTCCTCCGAACTCAACGCCGCATCAAATAGCGTCGATTTAGAATCATTAAAAGTTAAATACCTCGGTAAAAAAGGCCCCATCCAAGATCTCATGAGAGTCTTGAAAGATGTTTTCCCCGAAGATAGGCCTGCGGCTGGTAAAGCAATCAATGACATCAAAGATTTTGTTGCCGATGCCATCGCAAAAAAACAAGAAAAACTCATCCAAGCCGAAGAAACGGTCCGTCTAAAAAATGAAGTTCTTGATATTTTCCTCCCAGGACACAAGCGCTTTCCCGGCAGAAAACATATTATTAACCAAGTTCTCGATGAAATCATTGACATCCTCACAGGAATGGGGTTTTCAGTTCAGTATGGACCCGATATTGAAAGCGATTATTACAACTTCGAAGCGCTAAATTTTACAGCAGACCATCCTGCTCGCGATATGCAAGACACTTTTTATGTTGCTCCAAACACGCTATTACGGACTCATACAAGCAACACGCAAGTGCGAATCATGGAAGCGAATAAACCGCCGATCAGAGTCATTGCTCCGGGTAAGGTTTACCGCAACGAAACAATCACAGCACGCTCTCACGTTTTTTTTCAGCAAGTTGAAGGCTTTTATGTAGATAAAGGAGTTTCCTTTGCTGATCTTCAAATGACGATGAAAGAATTTTTATCGAAACTCTTCAACACAGAAGTTGAGACACGTTTCCGCCCAAGCTATTTTCCGTTTGTTGAACCAGGAATGGAGGTTGACCTCCGCTGCTTAAGCTGTGGAGGAACAGGATGTCCTTTATGTAAACACACTGGATGGCTAGAGATTCTTGGCGCAGGAATGATTCATCCAGAGGTTCTAAAAAACGCGAATATAGATCCTGAAATCTACACCGGATTTGCCTGGGGGATGGGCGTTGAACGTCTAGTCCTACTCAAGCATGGCGTTACCGATATCAGAATGTTTTCTGAAAACGACCTTCGTTTTTTAAGACAGTTTACGGCTGTATAGATATGCCCGTCTGGAAGGTTTCTGTGCAACATTCTGGACTCACTCTCCAAAAATTTTTAAAAGAACATCTAGATCCCTCCATATCGGCAAAAAAAATCAAACGCTCTCTTGATGCCGGAAAATGTTCCATTAATGGGCGTACCGAACGTTTTGCTTCATCCCTAGTAGGTACTGGCGACCGAGTGGCTATTGAGGAGCTTGAAGAAACGAAAACAGCGGTTAAGCTCTCTACCACACAAATCCTCTATAGCGATGCGGATGTCCTCGCCTATAATAAGCCGGCTGGTATAACGTCCGATAATCCTCTCATCACTGATGTTCTCAATAAACAGTTCGGTCCTGTGATTCTTCTACACCGCTTAGATAAACAAACAAGTGGTGTTCTCCTCTTTGCTCGCAATGAAATAACAGCTCGCGACATCGAAATCCTATTTAAGCAAAGAGCCGTCAAAAAAACGTATTATGCTATTGTGGATGGTGTCCCCAAAAAAACAGAAGGAAAGATCAGTGATTTTTTGGGAAAATTGCATGCATACCAAGGGCAAACTCTTTGGGGAAGTGTTTCAAAAGAACAGGGGTTACCCGCAGTGACAGCATGGAATCGTAAAAAAGTGGGGAAGGGCGCATCCTTGCTCACTTGCTTTCCAGAAACGGGACGGACACACCAAATCAGAATTCACTTGAGTGACATCGGACATCCAATTTTGGGTGACCACCAATATGGACGCCAGTTCAATTGCTCCTATAAAGCTCCGCGTATTCTTTTACATGCATTTGCTGTTGAGTTTTGCTATAAGACAAATATAATTGTCACGGCGCCTCTTCCGGCGGATTTCCTTGAAGCAATGAAGGTGTTAAAACTCGATGGATAAGATTTTGATTGTGAAAACATCAGCGTTGGGTGATGTTGTTCATACATATCCTGTCATCAGTTACCTAAAAAGAAAATTCCCTCATGCTCAAATCGACTGGGTTGTAGAGAGTCAATCTTTAAGCCTCGTCCAATCTCACCCTGACATCACAAAAGCAATTCCTATCGCCACAAAAACATGGCGTCAATCGTTATTTAACAAAAAAACCTTTCGAGCCGTTCAATCATTTATTAGAGAATTGCGTTCCACCGAATATGATGTGGTTTTTGATCTCCAAGGAAATGTCAAGTCCGGTTTGATAACAGCGATTGCAAAAAGTAAAACAAAGGTCGGCTTTGGGTTCCACTCCGCTCCAGAAACGCCAAATATCTTGTTTACAAATCGAAAATTTGATCCACAACCTAATAGGGGAATCAGAGAAGATTATCTATCTATAGTTTCTGCTTTTTTTGGTGAAGATGCCGATATTTTAGACCATAGTTCTGTACAACTAAATATATCAAAAGAAGAAAATCTCCATTTACAAAATATAATGGCTCGAGATGGTCAAGTGGTCCTCGTCTGCCCGGGATCAGCTTGGCCAAACAAACAGGTAACAACTGAGTCTCTTCAAGAGTTTTTATTCTTGGTAAACCAACAGATGCGCTGCCAATTCCTCTTTGCTTGGGGATCACCAGAAGAAAAACAAATAGCACTTACTTTACAACAAAAGTTTACAGGGTCAAAAGTCATCGATAAGTTAAACTTAGCTTCTTTGCAAAATCTCATGGGCATGTGCGATCTTGTTATCGCGATGGACTCCCTACCCCTTCACCTAGCTGCCACAACCAAAACAAAGACATTTAGCATCTTTGGAGCATCTTCCGCAAAGAAATATAAACCTCCAGGCGCTGACCACAGCGCTTTTCAAGGCGCGTGCCCTTACGGTCGCTTATTCGAAAAAAGGTGTCCGGTTTTGCGTAAGTGTCCAACAGGTGCATGCATTCGAAATTTGAGTGGAACGGCTATCTTTGAATCGTTTTCTAAGAACAGGTCCGCATCAGAAACGGGACTTAACCGAACCTAATACCATTCCCAATAAATAAATTTATCTTCAAGGAACACTTTATGATTAAAGCGTCATTTTTTAGAGCCTTATTTTTTTTTCATCGTCGTCGTCGAATCAGCTTATGCGGCTCCATTAATTATCTCTCACAGAGGTGGAGGCGAAAATGCTCCTGAAAATACACTTTTTGCTTTTTCTAAATCTGTTGAAATTGGCTGTGATGCCATTGAATTGGATGTTCAAGTAACAAAAGATGGTATTGTTGTAGTTTACCACCCAGAAGATTTACAAAAATGGACAGATGGTTCCGGCTCCATTTCTTCACGTAGTTGGGAAGAAATAGCAGCCCTCAATGCCGGTCATAACTATAAGCCAGAAAACGGATATCCATTTAGAGAAAAAAATCTACGAATTCCAAGGATTGAAGAGGTATTGCATTATTTTCCAAACACTTTGATCATCGTTGACATGAAATCTTTGCCTGCTGATATTTTGGTTAAAGCATTAGTAGAAACTATTTCTGAAGAAGAATCGCGCCGTCTCATTTTCTACTCAACAAATGCCGAACATATTGATTTATTGAATTTATACAAACCTCATTGGAGAACATTTGAAAAAAGAGATGTTACGCGTCAAAGACTTTTAGAGTTTAGCCAAACAGCTCGAACAACCCTTCCAAGTGGCTGTGTTTGGATGGGGTTCGAGCTTAAAAGGAAAATGATGGTGACAGAAACATTTACGTTAGGAAATGGAAATAGTACCGTAGAATTTCATTTGTGGACTCCACAGCTTGTTTCGTATTTAAGGAATTCAAACCCGGAACTATTTTTGGTGTTATTCGGGATTAATAAAAATGACGAATGGGAAGAGGCTCTTAAATTAGGTGTAGATGCCGTTTATACAGATAATCCTTGTGGAATAATAGAAAGAAAAAAACAGGAAAATGTTTTTTAGAATAGTATTTTCTTTCTGAGAAGTAGGTGTGACAAGTGTCCTTGAAA
>JBAWZJ010000099.1:0-7392 GCA_037143085.1 Parachlamydiaceae bacterium
ACTTCATATATCTAATAAAATAGAACAAATAAATTTATTAAAAAAATAAAAAAACAAAGGATATTTTATATGCCTCCTTTTTCAATACCGTCTTGTTCCAGACAAATCAGTGAATTTCATGAACAACTTACACAACCGAAGAAAACACCGGAAATGCTTGATACGATTAAAGATTTCATCGACCATACTAGATCTATAGAGAAAAAGTATCCACATATATTTAAAGAGAGTTCCATGTGTATTTCTCAAGGCCTTAATAGTTTAGAAAAAGTTATATCAGCGTTTGACAAATCGTTCGACGGATCGTCTGTTTCAAAAATCCCATCTCGTAGAGATATTCTTTCTGTTTATACATCTTCACGAAAAAGACGTGCCGAAGAAGCTCCGGATGATACTATTCGTACGATTGTTAATGAACAACTTTTACTCAAACTGGCTAACAGTCATGATATTTATCAATTACGGAAAATGATTTGTTATCCACCAAATCTTGCTGCATTTAAATCTCAACTTCTTGTTATGCCCCAAAAGAATTTTGATGATCTTGCGGAAGCTGCCTTCTCAAGAGGCAATTTTAATTTTTTAGAAATGTTGTTCAATGTAGAGAGAACTGTATCTCAAGTTGTTTTAGATACTGCTATAGTGAACATTATTGAGGATTCAGCTAAATCCACGGTAACATGCTCAGATACAGGTCTAACTCTTGAAAACGGAAACATAGTCAACTTTATACTGAGCAATGGTAGAACCTTATCTGATGACCTATTAACTGAATATTTTTCTAGAGCTATAGGCTTTGGTTATTTCGATCTAGTAAAACCTGTTTTAGATAAAAAACTGCCTTTTTCTCAAGAAGATTTAGAAGATGGGGTATCACTAGCAGCTACACGTCATGATTGTGATAAAATGTTAGATTTTTTGCTCGCTCAGAAAATAACTATTTCTGATGATGTTACGTTTAATGCTATCATGAAAGTTATTGGAGATGATGATGATGAGGCAGCGGTAAAGATTCTTCTAAGTAATGGAAGAGCTATTTCTCAAGAACAGTGCGCCGAAGCATTAGAAATAGCTATAGAGAACGATCGTGCTGATGTAGTCGAAATCTTACAAGATTATACAAAACCTCAACCTTAACCAAAACTCACGTTAGGGATCGTTAAAGAATAAGATACTTTAACGATCCCTTAGGGAAAAATCACCTTCCAGTCATTTTTCATACTGACGACAATCCACCCTTTCTTCACAGCTTCGCTCATTAAAGCTTCAGAAAAAGTACCGATTTTTGATTCTGGTCCGTAATCATACTCTCGAATGGGATCGTCATGATAAACGAGAAGTTCTAGCCTTCTCCCCTTACCAGCTTGCGTCCACTCAAGCATTTGTTGATCGCCTGTCGAATTACCAAAAGCTGCTAGCGGACGACGACCGATAAAAAGATTTATCGATTCGGGTTTTCCCTTCATGTTATCAATGAATAAGACCTCTGGCAGTTTCATCAATACCGGCTGACCATCTATATATTCATACCTTGTTTTTCCTGTAGTCCCGATAACATTTTCCGGAGGCACTCGATACACCTTTTCTGAATATACACGGATAAAGTCTTGACTTCCTCCAGAAACGATATAAACGGAGAATTCATTTTTCTTTAATAAATCGACAACCTCTATCATAGGTTTATAGACAAGTTCTGTATAATGCTTTTTGAATCGAGGATCGACGGCATGATCTAACCACTCATTGACAATCTGTCCAAACACCTCCGTGGTCATTCCCGAGTGTGTAATTGCCATAATCTTAGCAATCATCTCTGATGTCATATTACGGATAATGGAGGTGGTATCTCTAGCAAGGATCGACTTGTATGGTTCAACCGTTTGCCACTCTGGATGGAGAGGAGCAAGGCTTCTTATCCTATCAAAAGTGAAAAGAAATTCCGGAGGTATGGGTTGCTCTACCCATAACGTTCCGTCTTGATCAAATACCGCAACTCTTTCTTCCGGAGCGACATAGTCAGGGTTGTTTTTATCTGTTACAGCAGAAAGAAAATCGATAATACAATTCTTTGTTGCCCCTTCATTCCATGAGGGTAATAGGACTTCCGTAGCTCCGATACTTCCAACACACAAGAGCAAAAACAATCTAACAAAGACAACTATCATCCTAACCTTAATTTTGAATTTGCGATGACGGCTCTAGTAATAGCATCAACCGTCTTAAACCTGCCGGATTATTCAACTCATTAACCCACTGATTCCCTGAACCTCCTGTCGGCAATGTAGGACGGTTTGGATATTTTACAAGTTCTCCGAAAAATTGATCCATATAAGGTTGCATATAAGCACACAACCATCCATGATCCTCTCCTGAAAATCTTCCTGGAGATGTTCTAAGATCACCCCGCGTTGGAGCCGCGCCATTAAATATCATGTCATATTGCTCCCCAGGATCCCACCAAAGATTATAGAACGAAGGAAAAGCCAAGTTAAGTTCAGGCCCTAACCATGTGTCTTTTGCCGTAAATAACATTTTAAAGTTCTCTACCCTAAACCCGCCAAAAGCAAGATCGTTAATGAAAACGTAAGAGTTACGTTTTGAAGGACCTTTTCCTAAAATAAAATCGGCATTTTCAATTCCGTCAAACACAATATCTTTGCCATTATTGTCTTTCCATATATGTGTTGGCGGTGTTCCCCCTGCCAACTGAACAAATGTCGGCCACCAATCCATGTGAGACATCATTTGGTTTGCCACACTTCCAGCTTTTACATGATTAGGCCACCAGACGATTGCAGGACAACGAAACCCTCCTTCAAAGCTGGTTCCTTTCATTCCTCGAAATGGTGTATACCCTGCATCCGGCCAAGCATCGATCCAAGCCCCATTGTCTGTTGTCCACACGATGATTGTATTATCACTTATTCCTGCTTCACGAACCGCTTGTAATACCTGACCAGAATTGTCATCCAACTCCATTAATGAATCGAGATAGCGGCCGCCACCTGCAGACTTACCCTTAAACCGTGGAGATGGGTTATTTGGATTGTGAACTTTCATAAAACATACATAGAGAAAAAATGGGGTATTATCTTTTGCGTGTGCTTTGACATACTTAACAACATCTTCTCTGATGATATCATCGACAGTAGCTAAATCATCATAACCAAATTTTTCTTTTACTTTTTTTGGAGGCTGCCCAGCTTTTCCTTCCCATTGACTCAAATTTAATTTTCCCCATATCTCCATGAAAGCTTTGTTATGAACAGGAAAATCTGGCTGCAATGGCAGATGATCATACGCATAAACACCGGCATAATAAGGCAACATATAATACATCTCATCGAACCCGTGTTCAGTGGGGAAATTTTCGGGACGGTCGCCAAGATGCCACTTACCCCACTGAGCAGTGCGATAACCTAACTTTTTTAACGCTTCAGCAATCGTCGGATCCTCTTTATGTAATCCATTAAGATCTCCCGGGGCGAGAACTGTCGATAAGGCTGTTCTCAATGGAATACGTCCTGTGATAAAGGCGGCACGACCTGCTGTACAACTTGCCTGTCCATAATAATTAGTAAAATGCATCCCTTCATTAGCCATACGGTCAAGGTTAGGGGTTAAACATCCTCTATTCTCGCCTCCCCCATAGCACCCTAGATCCCCGTATCCAACGTCATCTGTCATGATGAAAATGATATTCGGTTTTTTATCGTCCGCAGCAAAGATAGAATAACTATAAAAAACAGATAACATCATGATAGACAGCGACAGGAGGGCTCCAACTATCTGATCTCTTATGCAAACATTCATCGCTTTCCCTTAATTTTAAATCACATTCAATATACATTCGGTATAGTTAACACCCCACAAAACGTCAATGAAATTATCCAATTGCTTTGAATCGTGCTTTATTGATATACCGAACGTGATTGTCCAATGGAGCTATTTCACCATGCGAATTGTTCTGTTGCTGCTGTTTGCTGCAACGCATTTATATACCGAGCAGGCATCTTCTTCCATACAAGATGATAAACGAAAGGGAATGGTGTGGATTCAAGGGGGAACTTTCTTGATGGGCTCCGACAACTGCTATTCAAATGAGGATGAAAAACCACCTCATACAGTGAAGATTGATAGTTTCTGGATGGATGAAACGCCCATAACAAACCGGCAGTTCAAACAATTTATCGATGCTACGGGTTATGTCACAACAGCCGAGAAACCATTAGTACTTGAAGAAATCATGTCTCAAGTCCCTCCGGGCACTCCAACACCGAGCCCGGAAGACCTAGCTCCAGGAGCTCTCGTTTTTAAACCTTCCACAGCTCCAATACCCTTGAATAACCATTACTCTTGGTGGGAGTGGAAACCCGGAGCAAACTGGAAACATCCTTTGGGACCTGATAGTTCGATTGAAGGGAAAGACGACCACCCTGTAGTTCAAGTTTCTTGGGATGACGCTGTCGCTTATGCCAATTGGGCTGGCAAGCAGTTGCCCACGGAAGCCGAATGGGAATATGCTGCTTATGGAGGTCGAAAAGATATCCTTTATGCTTGGGGCAATGATGAATTTTCAGAAGAAAGACCTCAAGCAAACTTGTGGCAAGGAATGTTTCCTTATAAAAGTACAAAGACCGGTGGCTATTTTGGAACAACCCCAGTCAAAACATTCGCTCCAAACCCTTATGGACTCTATGACATGACTGGAAATGTATGGCAATGGTGTAGCGATCTCTATCACGCCTCTTTCTACGCACAAGAGAAAAAAAAAGAGATCTCCACCAATCCGAAAGGTCCAACAATTAGCTTTGATCCGCAAGAACCTTACGCAACAAAACGAGTCCACCGTGGAGGGTCTTTTCTTTGTCACGGCTGCTACTGCAAGGGCTATAGAATTACAGCACGTATGAAAACATGCCCAGATACGGGATTGAATCACCTCGGTTTTAGATGTACTATGAGAGAAACACACCATGCCTCCAATTAGAAAACGATATATTTTCTTCCTTTTGATAATCATTATTGCAAGCACATTCCTTCTAATTGATTTGAAGAAAAAAATGTTTGTTGAAACAAAAATGGAATCTTTTTCCAAACTGGGAGCGCCTTTATTTAATCATCAAGGCTACTACCACCACATGATCACAACAAACTCTCCGCGTACGCAACGATATTTTGACCAAGGGTTAATTTTTTTCTACAGCTTGAATTATACAGAGGCGATTCGTTCTTTCACTGAAGGGATTCGATTAGACCCTCGATGTGCAATATGTTATTGGGGTCTGTCGTTATCGTGGGGGTCAAAAGACAATATCCTTTCAACTGACAGAGAAACAAAAAACGCGGTAAAAGCCCTCAAAAAGGCATTGGAATACTCGCAAGAAAGCACCCCTTTAGAACAAGCTTATATCGAAGCTTTAGCTAGTCGTTATATTCCGTTCGGCAGCCAAAATTATGTCCTTGCAATGAAGTCTGTAATGGAACGGTTCCCTTTGGATGTCGACGCCAAAAATCTATATGCGGCAGCTTTATTCGATAATATAGGTTATAACATCTATACACGAAATCGCCTGCGTACATCCGAAGGCAATGAAATCATACACGCGATGAACGAAGCATTAAAAATAGAACCAGAAAATCCCGTTTCTCACTATTTCTACGCTCTTGCTATGGAATATTCGGAGCATCCCGAACAAGGAATTGCAAGTGCCGAATTCCTAAGAAAATCGGCTCCTAAAATAGAACGTTTCATCAACACATCCTCACATATTTATATGCTGACAGGGCAGTATCAAAATGCTTCGGCTGCAAATAGGCGAGCCGTTGGAGCCCACAGAGAATATATTGGAGAAGCATGGAGTCAAGGATTTGAACCTGAAAAAAGCACTTTTTATCTCTATAATATCGACCTCCTCTGTTGCGCCGCCACTCTTGAGGGTAAGAGCCGATTGGCGTTGGATACAGCCGAAGATCTAGTAAGGCAAGTGCCGCGAATCGTCGCGACAGATAGTGATGTTCAGACATTTTATGCTGTTCCCTATTTAACAAAAATTCAATTTAAATTTTGGAGTGAGATCTTAAAAGAACCTCCTCCTGCAGAAAATCTCACTTATCAAAAAGGCATTTGGCACTACGCGCGTGGGATGGCTTTCCTTCATCTAGAAAATATCGAGCGAGCGGAAGAGGAGAAACAACTATTAGAACAAAGTCAAAAGCAAAGAAAAGGATTGCGGAGGTTAAATGTTGCTTCAGAAATCCTGGAAGCAACCATTGCTGAGCACAAAGGGGATGAAGCATCAATGATAGAACATTGGCAACGGGCGGTGGCATTAGAAGAGGAAATCCAACATGACGCTCCGTTCATCTGGTACTTTCAAGCAAAAAATGGCCTAGCAAATGCGTTATTCAAAGCAGAAAGACTTGATGAAGCTGAAATAGCCTACTTAGAAGCCCTGAAACAATATCCTGAAAATGGCCGTTCCCTCTTTGGTTTACAGCAAACACTTTCCCTACAAGGAAGAGATCAAGAGGCGTCAGACGTCGAGTTACGCTTTGAAAAAGCTTGGCTCGAATCTGATGTTATACCATAAGTGGGTCAAACGGTCTCTTCCTTAGACCATTGAAGATAACAATGCATAAAAGCCGTTAGAAATGTTATCGAAATAAATGCCATCGTGAACCATGTCAATAATGAGAATGCTTCTTCAACAAAATACCCAGGAATAACGACAGCTCTATCAATCAGAAGGAATAACAATACTCCAAATAATACGACTGGAACCAATGAAGCTACAATCGCACTCCCTAAGAGACCGATAACCTGTCCTATGTGATCATAAACTAGGATAGCACTCAATCGTAATGATCTGAAGATACCTACATTCCCTTCAATGATGATATAAGAGCTAAAAACTAAAAAAGACATCGATAAGAAAGCCAATGTGAACGCTGTTATCCCCACTCCAATCAAAACCCCGGATAATATCGTCGGATAAGCGAGCATAACCAAAAGAACAAGGGGTAAAAAAGCCAAACATCCCGCTATCACGCAACCAATAAAAGTAAGAAATATTGTTAGATAGAGAAGCAACATGGATTTATAAAATTTCCTACCGCCGGATATAAATGTTGAAAACCCTACGGATCCGTCTTGTAGCTTTCCCTTAATATAAACCAACGAGCCGGCATGCATGAAAACACTAATCATTAGACTAAAGGTAAACAGAATAAAGTTAATAAACCATCCAAAAGCAGTTGTTGGATTTGGCGTCAAGAAAGCAGAACAGATGCCGCTAATCACAGAAGCAGAAAAATAGAGACCTAATAACATAGGACTTCCCCAGGCAAGCTCAAAACCTTTCCGAATGGATTCTCTAATCATAATAATAC
>JBAWZJ010000100.1:0-7286 GCA_037143085.1 Parachlamydiaceae bacterium
CTAAACCGACAATCGGACCTCCAATCGATGAAGGCTTTTATTACGATTTTGCCAAGCTCAAGGTGAGTTATTGAAAAGCTACGGATTTTTTTAGTTGTCAAAAATTCTCTAGAGATCAAAACTGTCATTTTACTTTTTGAAGACCAAAGGTCAAAAGGAGCTTATGTCGAAAAAAATTTTTACGCTATTTCTCGCGCTAATCTTTAACGCGACACATCTCATCTCTGATGATATCATGGATCGTGAAATCAAACACGTCGTTGTCGTCATGATGGAGAATCGCTCCTTCGACAACGTTCTCGCATGGCTTTATGAACACGACACCCCACTCCATTTCATGCCTGAGAATACAGATCCTAACTTTATCGGACTGTCCGAGGACTCGCTCGATCTCTACACAAACTATGTGAAAAATTCCATAGGAGATATCGTCTTCTACTCTCCTCCTATCAAGGGCGTCCCCTCTGTCATTGGAACAAAAACTCTTAACTCACCTCAATTCGATCCGCATGAGCCCTTCCCTAATGTCACAAATCAAATTTTCGGGTTCGACGGCGGAAAAATTCCTGCTATGCAGGGATTTCTTCAAGATTACGCAACTCTCTGGGATGAAGAAGATTGGCTGGATGAAAAGAATATCATCTGCTCTGTCATGGAGACTCATACAGAAAAAGAACTGCCTGTACTCTATGGTCTAGCTAAACATTATGCTGTCAGCGATGCATGGTTTGCCTCTGTTCCAACGCAAACGAATCCCAACCGTGCATTTTTTATGTGCGGCACCTCTGAAGGACAGACGATCAATGCAGACTTAGCGCTGAGTGTTTTCAATTCCGATACGTTGTGGAACCGCTTAGATGACGAATCTCCTGAAACAACCTGGGCTATCTTTTGGCAGTCAGATATGCTACCAGGAGTGATTAAAGAACCAGCAAGCGGACCGCGAACATTTACCGCTTTAAAGCGAATCCCTAACATCAACGAACACATCCTCTACATTGACAAGTTCCATGAACTGGCACGCAATGGAGAATTGCCTGCAGTCAGCTTTCTTGAACCTCAGTGGACTCTTTCGGAAAATGTAAGCGTCCCGGAAAATCCCCTCTTCAATCTCAATGACATACTATTCGGATTACAGGGCAACGATTTACACCCACCAGGAGATGTTCGCACAGGGGAAAACTTCATCGCGAATATTTATACAAGCCTGATAGCCAATCCGGAAGCTTGGAATGAAACATTATTTATCATCACCTTTGATGAACATGGTGGATTATTCGACCACGTCTCTCCTCCGACAGCGATCTCTCCTGATCACGAATTTCAAGATGGATTCAAGTTTAACCGTTACGGAGTCCGCATCCCAACGATTTTAATTTCTCCAAAAATCAACAAAAAAACGGTCGTCCGCTCAGATAATTCTAACGTCCCTTTCGACCATACGTCGATAATGGCTACTATCTTCAAATGGCAGCACATTGATAAGATGAACTGGAATATGGGGAATAGAACACAAAATGCGCCAACATTTGAGTCGATCATTACTCTAAACCAACCTCGCGTAGATACGGCTGTAGTTCCCGATGATGTCACTTTTACCCAAGTGGTACCGGAGAATGTTGTGTCTATGGGAGACTCGTTCTACCTAAAAGACAAAGATGGGGCATATATCCTCAACGCAAAGGAAAAACAAAGTCCGTCGGTGGGAAAACATGGAGAAAAAACGATCGTTCGTTTTGCCAACGGAACAGGTAAAATCACTCACGGATCCTTTGTTCTTATAGAGACTCAAGACGCTTCCACTAACGATATCTGTGTGCTAGGAGTAGATTTGCACGATCATGACTGTTCGTTTAACAAAAACATCCATGATAGTTCACAATGGTGGACAGTTAAGAGTGTTGACCACCCTTATGTGGGTTACGAGATTCAATATGGAGACAGAATATATCTCGAAAACCACGTTTATTCTGATGTGATTAATTACGCGCCGGCTAGACTCTCGAAAAAACAAGGGTGGATAACAACTTATTTATCAACAAAATCGGTTATTCAAGATGGCGATGATGATCATTATTGGATTTTAGAAAATCCTACATTCAGATAGAATTGGTCGTAAAAATCTATAAAATGAGAAATTTTCCATGAAAATCAAACTAAAAGATCATTCTGTCATCGATATGGCCGAAGGGAGCACAGCGAAAGACCTAGCGGATAAGCTGCACCTTACAGGTCCATCCCAAGCTGTAGCAGCCAACATCAATGGGCAAAATAAGGATTTAAGTCACTCTCTAAAAGATGGCGACAACGTGGTTCTTTGGAATTTCGAAGATCCTGAAGGAAAAGAAGTTTTTTGGCACACGTCAGCTCATGTCCTTGCCCAAGCAATTTTGCGGCTATGGCCGGAAGCTAAACCGACAATCGGACCTCCAATCGATGAAGGCTTTTATTACGATTTTGCCAATCTCACAATCTCTGATGAGGATTTCGAACGGATCGAAAAGGAAATGCAGGCGATCATCGATGAAAATTATATTTCAAAGAAGGAAGTGATCGCTAATAAAGCGGAAGCTCTCAAAATGTTTGGCTCCAATAAGTATAAATGTGAGCTTATTCAAGGTTTCCCAGAAACAGACAAACTCTCAGGATACCGTCAAGGGGAATTTTTCGACCTCTGCCGCGGTCCCCACCTCTATAACTTAGGAAAGATAAAGGCCTTTAAGGTATTAAAAACGGCTGGAGCTTACTGGCGCGGCGACTCAAAAAATGAGATGCTCACAAGGATTTATGCGATTACTTTTCCTGATAGAAAATTGCTAAAAGAGTATCTCCACAGAATCGAAGAAGCAAAAAAGAGAGATCATAAAATTCTCGGCCCAAAACTCGATCTCTTTACACTGAAAGAAGAGGCTCCAGGGATGCCATTCATCCATCCTAAAGGGCTCGTCGTCTGGAATCAGTTGATCGGATACGTCAGAGAATGTTTGGCAAAATACGACTACGTCGAAATTAAGACACCGACGCTGATGACTCGCGAACTATGGGAACGCTCCGGCCACTGGAGTAACTACCGTCAAAACATGTTCACCTCGCAGATCGAAGAACGCGACTTTGCAATTAAGCCAATGAACTGTCCTGGAGGAATGCTTTTCTATTTAACGCATACTCACAGCTACAGAGAACTCCCTCTACGCGTTGCAGAAATAGGCAATGTCCACCGTTACGAACCTTCTGGCTCACTATCGGGGCTCTTCCGCGTCCGCAGCTTCCACCAAGACGATGCTCATATTTTCATGAAACCTTCCGACATTGAAAATGAAATTTTAAGCATCCTTAAGCTTGCAGATGAAATTTATTCAATGTTTGGCCTCAACTATCACTTAGAACTTTCCACACGTCCTGAAAAGGGCACAATCGGTACAGATGAAGACTGGGATATCGCCACAAAGGGGTTACAAGAAGCCCTCGACAAGAGCGGAAAACCATATCGCATCAATGCAGGCGATGGAGCCTTCTACGGACCTAAAATTGACTTCCACATCCGCGACGCCTTAAACAGAACATGGCAGTGTGGAACGATCCAGTTAGATATGGCTCTGCCGGAGAAATTCCAGTTGGAATATACGGATCAAGATGGTTCAAAGCCTCGTCCTGTTATGCTCCACCGAGCTATCCTCGGGTCCGTTGAACGGTTCTTTGGCATCCTGATCGAACACTTTGCCGGCCGATTTCCTCTGTGGATCAGTCCGTTACAAGTACGTCTGCTTACTGTTGCAGATAGACACCAACCCTATGCGGATGAGATTGCAAAAGCGATTAAATCGGCTGGATTTCATTGCGATGTCGACCATGCAGCCGAGTCTGTCAGTAAAAAAGTACGCAATGCGCAGTTGGCTCAAATCAACTACATATTGACGATAGGCGATAAAGAAGTGGAAAATCGAACGTTGAATGTCCGGACACGAGACAATGTCGTCCATGGAGAGGTGTCATTAGAACCATTCTTACAAGCGATTACTAAAGAGAAAAATGAGAGAAGCTTGGTTTCTCCATATTAGACCTATTGTAAAAGTTTAGTTATCCAGAAGGTCTATTCTGTTAAAGAATATGAAAGCATGTAAATTGGAAGGAGTCTCTGATGCAAACGATCGCTATCAGCAGCTTTAAAGGCGGAACGGCAAAGACATCGACGGTGCTGCACTTGGGTGCGGCACTTGTCAAATTTCATAAAAAGAAAGTCTTACTCATCGATTTTGACGCACAAGCAAATCTCACAACAGGTCTCGGATTCGATCCGGATGAGAGTGACAGCATGGCAGCTGTCCTCCAGGGCAAAAAATCACTCACTGATGTGATCAAACCAACAATGATCCCAAAGCTCGATATCGTCCCGGCAGACACCTGGCTAGAAAGGGTCGAAGTGACTGGATCTCTTGCTGCCGATCGTTACTCTCATGAGCGTTTGCGAGATATCATTAAAGATGCTTCTTATGATTTCATCATTATCGATACACCTCCTTCCCTCTGTTGGCTTACAGAGTCTGCGATGATTGCCGCTAAACACACTCTCGTGTGTGCAACACCGGAGTTTTATAGCGTTAAAGGATTGGAACGCTTGTCGCAATTTGTCGAAAACATTAGCCAAAGACACCCCCTGAATGTTCTTGGTGTCCTACTTTCTTTCTGGAATCCGCGGGGGAAAAGCAATGATGCATTCCTCGATGTCATTGAGAGAACATTTCCACAGAAAATTTTCTCAACAAAAGTTCGGCGAGATATCAATATTTCGGAAGCTTCCATATACGGAAAACCTCTGTTTGAAACAGCTCCGACCTCTCGCGCTGCTGAAGACTATAAAGCGACAACAAAAGAGATTCTTAAACGGTTAAAACTGTAAAAAAAGGCAATTTAAGATGGGAAATGTCAACGCGTTGCTTTCAGAAAGATTAAAGAAAGGGGAAAACTCCTCTAAAATGGCTGCCATGGCAAAACAATCTGCCAATGGCAATCTTACAAGCTTTGCCGGTGTTTTCAGCTTTACAGACTTAAACAACCACGAAAAAGGAACGATAGAATCGATCCTCAAGCAATACGCTTTCGAAACATGCAATGTCCATTCCGATCTTGCCCACCTCATCTCTATCACCTCCGAAGTCAAAGCGATTAACAACCAAGCAGCCCTCTTACATGGAGAACGGATAAAAAAGGCTCACTCAATTTTAATCAACTATCGCGATGGAGCCTTCAGCGCATGGCTTGTAGCAGCATATGGCAACAGGCAAACACCATATAACTTGATGCAGTATTACGAATTTTGTGAAGCATTACCAAAGTCACTGCGGCCTCAAATCGAGTCGATGCCGCGCCAAGCCATCTACACATTAGCAAGCAGAGAAGGTCCTCTAGAAAAGAAACGGCTGATTGTCGAAGGGTTTCGGGGGCAAACGAAAGCTGAATTATTAGATGAAATCAGAGATGCCTTTCCTCTTGCCGAAGCGGATCAACGGCAGAAAAATATGGGAGAATCTGTCGTCATGGCGCTGCAGAAAATCCACAAAGAACTCCGACAACGTCCATGCCGCTTCACAAGCAAACAAAAAGAAGCGGTAAAAACCCTCCTAGAGGGAATTTGGGAACTCATCGAAAAATAGAATGTTTCGTATCGATTGTACTTTTCAGCATTCTACAATGAAATATCCGGAGGAGATTCCCTCTACCAGTACAGCCTCTGAAGTATCAACGACAGCTACATGCGCAGAAGAACAACCGACCTCATCGCTTCCTAACGACATTGTATGCATCGAAAACTTATCTGTAATTGCGATGTCCGCGCCCATGGGCGACTATGATCGATCAGACGTTTTACACCTCAAGAAATATTACAAAGAAACGCTTTCGAGAAAAATACCAAGCATTGAAATCAAACCCTATAAAAATCTATTCACTCCAAACACAGAAGTAAGCGTCTATCAAAGTACATTAAAACAACTTCATTTAACACATCAAGATGTCGTAGACTTGCTTATGCACGGAATGTCTCTTTTTTTAAACCCTATCGATTGTCTAAAACAGTTAAAATCTGTGGATGAGGATTTAGGCAAGGAAATCGTTACAAAAGGACTGCTCTTCACAAGCAAGCAGGATCCTGCATTCCACATTATCTCAGTTGGGTGTATTTTACCCGGTCCACCACCCGAAGGAGCCTTAACAAAGAAAAAAGGACGCATTATAGATGATGTCCTATTGAGAAATGAAGCGGCCTTTGGACTCAATAAAGAGGGCTCACCCATTTTCATTGGACTCGTTGACAATGATACAGCAGATCAATTCATCGCGAAGGGATACACCTTTAAGGAGGATGTGGATGTTTCAAACCTCCTCTTACATGGCAAACATTCCCATCGCCTACAAATTTTAGCATTACTGCAATCCTTAAAAGGAACTCGATTTAAACATATTCCCGCAAAAGACATTTTAAAATTATTGGTCGAAGTGAAGGTTAAACCCGATACATTTGGACATCGATCAGGACAGGTCATCAGCGGATGGAATTTTCTTATCGATACTCAAAATGATGTCATCACCCCCGTCAACGAAACGCCAGAGAGGAATATCAAAGCGCTGATTGATATAGAAAAATTTAATTATAGCTGCCGCTCTCCATTTGTCTTTCATTCACTTTTATTAAGCTTTGGAGATAAACTTGGATTGCCTAATCTTATGCACTGCTTACGAGATAGTTTTTGGAAATCTGTTGGGAAACATATCAGAAGATTTAAAGAGTATTTTGAATTCAAAGATTTCACGGACCAGGAAACTTATTTAATCGTTTTAGAAATGCTGGCCGTTTCAAGATATGGGGCATCATCCGCGGGATCTAATTACTTTTTTTCCCTGTCCCCCGCAATTGCAGCAAAAAACTCCAACTATGAACAGTATCCTCATCAGTTAGATCCAAATATTAGAAGAAAAAAAATTCCTATACCGAAAGCTTCGGTTATATCCCTTCATCCTTTTGCAAAAGATCAAGAACCTGCGATCTAATTCTTTCCCAACCGGGTAAACTAGCCCTTAGGTATTCTTCGGACACCTCTAAAATAGCCCTTAGGTATTCTTCGGACATCTCTAAAAGGTGTATAATGATTTCCAAAATATTCACATTCTTTTGTTGTAATACAAAATCGAGAAGATCCGGTAAATGTTGCTTTGTCATAAACCTTGAATATTTAGTTAACTCACCTTACGCACGCTTATTTTTTTTAAATAATTTATCTACAAATAAAAAA
>JBAWZJ010000101.1:0-7252 GCA_037143085.1 Parachlamydiaceae bacterium
CAAAAATCTGGGCTGAAACCTAAATTATGTGACAACCGGATACGCAGGAAATTTTTGTTGGCTAGCTCTTTATTCTCTACTTGTACAACAAGTTTAGAGAGTAACATCTCTATTTGTCGTTTGTTTACTTTTAGTAGAAAATTAGAGAGCATTTGGGATAATAATTCTTTGTTTCTGTCGTTTTCTTCAGATGGAGTATTGCAGTCTATTTTTGTTATTAATTCGTTTACAATGTTTTCTATAGCGGTGTCAGGTTTTATGTTTTCTAATAGGTGTTGAATCAGAGAAATCCCTTCATCATTCTGTATTGACAACACTCTTTTAGTCCATGAATCATTATTCACTATTTCTTGTGCTAGCTTTAGCGCAAACTCAGGTGGTCCGGCTGTTATTAAATTCATGAGGAATTGGTCATTACTTTTAGTTAATTGAACATCATCAGAAGAGGTCATTAACTGATTTACTATATGATCAAGCTGTCCTGGGGGTAAAAAACTAGATACGGATCTATTGGATAATAATTGGCTAGAATTAGATTTATATTGTTCTTTTTCCTTTGAGAATGTAATGAAATCTACTCTATCATAAAAATTTGTAATTAATGGTTTGTAAAATTTGTCTTTTGTTTTTGGCCAGGACGGAGGGGGACCAACACCTCTGAAACCGTGATCTAACATTGAGATAAAAAAATTAACAAAAGATCTTGGATTTTCCTTCTTTTGTTTTGGAGATTGTAAGGGGTCATATTTCTCAAGCACCCTGAGTAATTCACGAGCAAAAGCGTCATTTTCGGAAGCTAATATGGCAAATATAGAAGGTTGGCCTGAATATACAGCTTTTTTGGGGGTTTTAAGAGATAACGCCTGGATGATTAAATCATGTCCAACGGGCTCTTTTATCAACTCAATTATTTGGTCTCCCTTATGCTTGAATAATGAATAACTCACCTTACGCAAACCGAGCGACATTTGGGCTGAAGCGAAAGCTCTCGCGGTCGAACTCGCTTGAGCGACCTAATATTTAAAAATATGAGGCCGCTCACGCGAGCTCGACCCCGAGGCTTTGGCTCAGCCGAAATGTTGCTCCGTTTGCGTAAGGTGAGTGAATAAATAACCATCTCTGGTAAAGTTCCGATTTTTGCGTGGGTTAGCAGCATTCCAAGTGCTTCGATAGTTAACGGATGAGTACTTTCTGTTTCAATAAAATCAACCGGGTTCGTGCTAGATAATATTGCTTTTTCTAGATGATGATGGGCGAGTGTTGCAATTTTTTGTGACGAAACGTCTTGTTCTTCTTTTAATATTTTCACAATGTGTTCAACATGTAGGCTTTGATGTTCCCATTCCGGATGTTCGTTAAGCGTTTTTTTTATATAGTCAACGACTTCAGGAAGTAAGCTTGATTTATTGATTTTACCTTCACGAATAACTTTTTGTAGGATTTCTTTATTGTAATCGTTGGAGGAGGTTTCGCTAGGATTAACACTCATAACATTTTCTCGATAAAGGAGGGTTTTAGCAAGAAAAGACATTAGACATCATGCAGGAATAGTGCCAACCTCAAATCTAAAAGTTGGAATTTTTGGCTCTTGGGATTGAAAAAAAAGGGTAAAGCTAAGGATCGAAACGCGTGCAACGAATTTTAGTTTCAAAAGAAATTTATTGTTTTTTTTGAGAGAACATTTGGTGAGTGCCTGTTGAAGGCTTTTATAAAAATTTTCAACTCGTCATTTGAGCAGTCAGGACAGTTGTTAGAGTGAGATTTGACATAATCTGCTAGAAACTTATAGGAGGCGTTTAAAGGGTTTACAATCGTGTCTACTCGGAAGGTGAGTGCAGGGTATTTTTGGGCTAGACTTTTGATCTTGCAGTATGTTTGATATCCGCGAACATAACGCATCTGTGCGCACTCGAATTCAAGTGTTGAATGTAAAATGTTAAACTCCATCTCTTCAGGTTGTCTGTATTGATCTACCCTATCTTGAAGTATGGGGTGCTCTTCTGCAAAAGCTTCTAGGTCTTTAAAGTAGGTTGCTCCAATTGCAGGGTTGCTTCCAACAATAGCAAACCAACGATTATAAATTTTATCGAAAGTGTGTTCTAATGGGAGTGGTAGTGTTTCGAAGAACTGTTGAAATCTTGGGTGATCGTTTACGTAATCTGCCAATGAATCGTAGGAGCTTTTTTTTTCTCTTAAAGTCGATGTGCAAAGATATTTTATTTTCAAATTTTCATAAGCAAGAAGTTCTTTCTTTTTGCTCAAAAGAACAGGGTATTTTTTTGTGTAAAAATCAAGATTTTCGGTAGCCTTTTGTTTCTCTGTAACGGTGGAAGCTTCATCATACGCCGCTTCAAGTTCTTCGTAATCGGTAAAGATTTGCAGCAAAGGATCGGCAGGAGGCGACAGAGGTGGTAGTCTTGATAATGGGGTGATTTTATAGGGAGATGACATAAAAATAATTTCTTTGAAGGTCCGTTTCGGCGGTAAAATTCTTTGACCGCCGAAACGAAAAATCGTTACTGTTCTACAGATAGGATATAGTAGGCTGGGAAGGCAAAATTATGGTTGTCTCGAGGAGATCCATAAATAGTGACTTCGTGGCCAACGAGATCTTGAAGATTAGTGTGAGTGCTGTAGATGTAAGCAATTGGCAGGTGGCTTGCAGGGTTCACAAGAATGTAATCGCCTGGTTTGTTCTTAACAACTCTGTTGTAAGGTTCTACAACCCCTTTAAGAGCCACAGCTTGAGTCGATTCTTCACCGTAGAACTCATCTTGCGATTTTCCTGGATTAGACTGTAGCCATGCATCATATAAAGAGTTTTCAGCAGGCAACCAAGCAGCTATCTTACTACTCATGCCGACAGGCGCGCTCCCTTTGCCCGTTTCTCCCATCTTGCTGTCGCCACTGTGATTGAGTTGACGCTCCATCATCGACATTTTTTGCTGTTGAGATTTCATCTGTTCGCTGAGCTGAGATGCTTTCGCTTGCCAATCTTCTTGTACGCTTTTTGTTTTTGTTTCAAGGAAAACAATTTTCTGTTGCAGGTATGCGTCTTGGATTCCACTCAACAGCTCGCGAGCTCTTGCTACTTGTTCGGGAAAGTCTTTGTAGTCATTAACAACTTTATTCAAGTTGGCGTAAATAGTGTCTAAGTTGATTTCTGGGAAAGGTTTTTGCATTTCTTGTTGGCTGGCAACATAGGTGGAATTCAACAACATATTGACATCATCGCGTCGCTTTTCAATCTTTGCCATCATGGCAGGGGCCCCAATATTTTCGACGTAGTCTTTAGCTACATAAAAGCGGGATGATGCTGGTGGTGCAATCTCAAGCCATTTACTGTTGATAGGGCTGATGACGCCTTCTACATGATCTCCTGCGTGCATTTGACCAATCACAGGTGCGTCAAGGTCTGGTTCTAAACGAATGTTTACACGAGTCGCTTCTACTGTGTTGTCGAGAACGTATGTTCGGAAAATATACGCTTTGACGCCAGCTGGAGATTGTACAGAGTAAAAATCGTCAGATTCGCCGGTGATAATCAGCATATCACCTTGATTAAGCTCTTTTAAGATCGGGCCATCCAGGCTTGGTTGTATGCGGAGGCGTACTTTGTTTTTTGTTATTTTTCCTGTGAATGCATTAAAGGGCACTGAAGGTGTTTCTGTTCCTTGTGCCGATGCTGATTGATTTGTAGATGTTCCCGTAGGAGCATTCACAGTAGGTTTCTGAGCAGGATTTGCTGCAGGGAGTGGTAGGGCTTGTATGATTAATAGTGCGGTACTTGATAAAAAGAGCGCAATCGACTTACGCATTATAAAACTCCTGAATATGGGGATTTCCATGTTGAATGTAATATACCCTCTTGATTCAAAGGTAAACTGTCTGGTTGTGTCAAAGCTCCATTGATTATTCAATCCCGGGGCTTTGACTCAGTCGAACAGTTCGCCTTTAAATCAAGAGGTGTACATACCAAATATAATTCAAAATTTGGCGCAGCTAGAAATGACAAGTTTTGAATTACGTTCAGTATAGATCGTCATTCTAATGATAGAACTCTTTTATGACAAGAACAAGAAAGAAAAATTAACTTTTTAAGACAGCGAGTACATGTTCGCATCCTGCATGTCCGCATGTGCATCCAACGGGTTCCCCGAGGAAAACATTGTATTTTTCATTTTTATCCAGCTTATTTGTTACTGTATATAGCTTATCGCCTGTTTGCTCAATTTCCCACTCCTGAAATGAAAGGTCTTCATCTAAAACGTCTTCTTCATGCGGGATCGATGTTTTGTTTTGTTCTGCAGGGTGGATTTCCTTTGTTTTTCCTAAAATAGCACGAGCTATTTGGCAATGAGGACAGTTACAATGAGGTTCCGGCTGTGGTATGTTTTGCATCTCTCCGGGAGCGATGATCTTAACGATCTCCGAAATCTTATTTAAAATAGCGTCAGGAAGGTTAGGGGTGTTCGCCATAGCAGGGGTGTGCTGCATCGAATTACCAAGAGCTTCTATGTTATCGAAGTTGAATCTAAGGGTTGTGCTACCTTGAGATTGTTGTTGTGTTTCAGGTGTTTGATGGAGCAAAAAAGGAGGGGTGTTTCCGTGTTCAAGTAAGTGTTGGTTTCTTTTTTGTTGCATTTCAGCTTGTGCTACATGAAATGCGAAAATAGTTTCGACATCTGCTTGGGGGAGATCCGGAATCGAAATAACAGTGCCGTTTTTTAGAGAGACTGTGAATGTTCCTTCTTTAACGTAGATAGCGCTGATCTGGTCCCAAGTTGTTGACAAGTGTGGAGGGATAGAGAAAATATGCTGTGTGATTTTCATAAGGACTCCTTCTCTTTTTGATGATTCTATTATAGATTAAAAGAAGATTATTTGTCAACAAGATTAGCACTTAAGCGTGGAGAGTGCTGGTTTTTATCTGACGCCAGATAAAAACATATTCGACGCCCGTGCATTGGCAGCGAACGGAGGTTGAATCTTTTTGATCGTTTCTAGGGGACTCACTTTTCTCCTTTGCCCTTTTTTCTAAATAATTGTATATACTGATTCCAGTTGAAAGTTGGACTTTTTGGCTAGCTTGAAAGCTCCCGCGATTCGATCGATCGTAAAGCGCGCTGTATTAATTCAATACAGCTAGCTTTACGATCGTCGAATCCCGGGGCTTTGAAGCAGCTAAAAAGTCCAAATTTCAACTGGAAGCAGTATATACAGCCTTATGTTGAAGCAGCCAAAATTCTCATTTTGAGCTATGAGCGGTATATCTCTAAAAAATAACCCATCTCTTAGGAGGCCCTATGACTAAAAAAACTTTTGTTCTCGATACTAACGTTCTTTTACATGACCCCGAAGCCATCACTAAGTTTCCTAAACAAAACGTTGTTATCCCTGTTACTGTTCTCGAGGAACTCGACAAAATGAAACGCCTTCCTAATGATCTCGGGAAAAATTCACGCTGGGTTTTTCGTTTGCTCGACTCTTTGCCGTCGATAGGAACAGGAGATTTACATCGGGGTGTAGTACTCACCAATGAGTCGACAATCCGTATTCAGCTGGAAATGAAGACTGATTCTGCTTACAACATAGAGTTGTCGATCAATGACAATAGAATCATTATGGCAGCCTTCCTTTTACAGGAAAAAGGGGAGCACGTTGTCTTTGTTTCTAAAGACTTTGCTGCAAGAATCAAAGCAGAAGCTCTTGGTTTACAAGCACAAGACTACAGAAATCTCAAGTATGCTTATGAGTCGATTTACAAAGGAATCCGGAAAGTTGAAACAAGTAAGCACGACATCGACGTGTTTTACAAAGACGGTTCCGTATCGTTGCCACATCTCGATTGTTATCCCAATGAATATTGTATTTTAACCTCTCCAGAAAATTCTTCAGCTGTAGGGAAATACGATGCAGTAAAGCAAGTGATAGAACCTCTTCTCAAAATACCCAATATTTGGGGATTGAAGCCTCGTAACGTGGAACAGAAATGTGCTCTAGATCTCCTTTTGCGTGATGACATCAAGTTGGTGACACTATTGGGGCAGGCGGGGACAGGGAAAACATTGCTGGCATTGGCTTGTGGTCTAAGAAAAGTTTTTGATGAAGGGTTGTACTCTCGTATCCTCGTTAGCCGTCCTGTTGTTCCTCTTGGACGGGATATCGGGTATCTCCCGGGAACGAAAGAGGAGAAGCTGTTTAGTTGGATGCAGCCAATCTATGATAACTTGGAATTTCTCTGCGATTCTTCGGGTCATGAAGCCAATGAGACGTTGCGTTGGGTGATGGAGAGCAAAAAAATCGAAATGGAAGCTGTAACTTACATTCGCGGACGTTCATTGCCAAAGATGTACATTATCGTTGATGAAGCGCAAAATCTCACGCCGCATGAAGTGAAAACAATCATTTCCCGCGCCGGCGAAGGAACAAAGGTTATTCTTACAGGAGATCCTACACAGATTGACAATCCTTATCTTGATAAAGATTCTAATGGTTTGACTTATGCTGTGGGACGCTTTAGCAATCACAAAATTTACGGGCATGTATTCTTGGAGAAAACAGAACGTTCTGAGCTAGCGGCCCTTGCTGCGGAAATTCTGTAAAAAGAGTGGTATACCGAACGTTACTCAAAACTTGGCATTTCTAGCTGCGCGAAAGCTCCCGCAGATCTAACATCGTAAATTGGTCAGTATTATCAGAACCAATTTACGATGTTCGATCTCCAGGGTTTTGGCGCGCTAGAAACGCCAATTTTTGAATGACGTTCGGTATAAATTCTCTCTGTAATTAAAAGATTCATTCTGATAGACTTGTTCGGTATATGAATGAGATTTTATTTTTAATTCAGGTTTTTGTTATCATCGGCTTCGCTTTAGGCGCTCGAAGACTAGGGGAGTCTGCTCTCGTTGCTTGGGTAGCAATCCAGGCTTTGATTGCGAATCTGTTTGTTTTGAAGCAGATCACTCTTTTTGGTTTTCACGTTACAGCCAGCGACTCTTTTGGTATTGGCTGCCTGCTTGGTCTTAGCCTTTTGCAGGAGCAATATGGAAGGGATGCTGCTAAGAAAGCAACATGGGTATGTTTCTTTTTTATGGCTTTCTTTGCTATTGTTTCGCAGTTGCATCTTCTTTATCAACCGAGTACAGAAGACACCACGCAAGCATCTTTTGTCACAATCCTTTCTCAATCTCCTCGGTTGCTGGCAGCTTCGTTGAGCGTTTTCTTTATCGTCCAGCGGGTGGATATCCTT
>JBAWZJ010000102.1:0-7199 GCA_037143085.1 Parachlamydiaceae bacterium
ACGAGTAGTTATGGAAATCGCGCAGCGATTTTCTAACTACCCGTGAACATGTACAAAAAAATGCTTCAACACCGATTATTAAAAAAAATAATAGTATTAAATGTAAAAAAATAAAATAAATTAAACAATTAATATATTATTATGTTGTTTTTATTCCAAAATTTAACCATAATACCTCTTTTACTATTCCTATTTTATTTCTCGTTAAGGAGACACTACAATGGCTAGCATACCAAGTTTCGGTTCCCCATCTGGAGCTACGAGTTTTTCTTTGTCTCCTCAACCTAACAACCTTTCTCAATTGTCGCTATCTTCCCTGAGCAAACACGTAGATGAACCGCCCACACAATCAATAGAGCCTGTAGTAGAACTCGAAAAATCGGTCACCCTCAAAATAAAGACGCTATGTGATAATTTAATTATTAAAATAGCCGCTCTTCAAGAAGAACAAAAAGCTGAAGCTGTTCAAGAGTTTGTCAAAGCTGGAGGTTTATCACGAGGTATTTTTCGCCCTGGTATAGGTGAAGAAGTCAGAGAACAACTGAAAGATTTTTTCCCTAGCGACGTGTCGAAAACAGAGGACAGCGCAAGCCAGCACAGCCCCCTCTCTTTACAAGAACATTCTATCTTTATTGTCAAAAAATCGCTCGGAAAGGGGGCTTCTGGATTGATTCATGAAATCACTCAACTTTCCTTATCAACATTAACAACCTCAACCTGGGCGTTAAAAACACCAAAAATGGATGAGCCCGCGAAAACACTAAAAAGACATGCCGATTTGCAGATGGAGTACCAGACTCTGAAGACGATAACCGAATTGGCGCACCAAGATGGTCGAGAATCTGTTCTGGAAGGGCTACAACAAGCTTCCAGGCAGGTAACTTACATAATGTCGGGTGGAGAACTGGGTATAGGATTAATGGGTAAGGTGTATAAAAAAGACCTGTTTAATTATTTAGAGACTATAACTCATCAAGAAATATTGCAGGGGACGGGTCCGTTGATCAAGGCTTTGGCATTTATCCAAGAAAAAGAATTAATACATATAGATATTAAGCTAGAGAATATTTTTGTGGATACAAACGATAGAGGAGAAATGGTTTTTTGTTTAGGAGATTTCGGTGGGGCTCGATGGGCAGAAGAGCTTAAGACCTCTCCGCCAAATTTAATCACTCACACTAGAGTATACACACCCTCTGGAGAGGTTAAACTCGATAATGCTAAGGCACTCAAGCGAATAAGTTCATTTCAGTTAGGAGTTTCCTTGTTTATTATGCTAACACAAACCTTTGGCCCCTATGCAACGGACCCCAACTCGTATCAAGTTCCTAAAAAAATAATTTTTGATAGTGAATCTCTTAAAAGCAGAGCGGTTCCTCAAGAATTCATAAATTTTATTGGACTATTAACAAATCCAAATCCAGCTCAACGACCCATAGAAGAAGCCCTTTCACATGCATGGGATGAGTTTATCACTCAGCCGAAGATAGCGAACATTCTACACCCATCCAGTACGCTGTAAATATTAAATTGACGGGTTTAACGTCGAAGCAGCGACAGGAAACGCTCCTTCTTGAAAACGAAAAACCATAATCGTATTTTTAAACCAATAGATTGACGCTTTCTTCCTCAATAATTTTTCCGCTTTTACATCGTTATACCATCCATACGAAGCCATAACTTTTTTGATGTATTCGTTACTTTGCTCATTGAAATGGCCGTGTCCGCCTTGGCCGGGAACAGCCCAACTTAGCACAATCCCTTTGCTGGTATGGCGCATGAGATTCTCAATAAAAATGCGTTCAAATTGTTGGGGTAAATGTTCCCCCACCTCTAAGCTTATCACCCAATCAAACTGTTTCCCAAGATCAAAGGGGATGCTTAAATCCTGTATTCCAGCTCTTCCTTGAGTAATCAAGAGTGTGTCTGGATTGCCATCATACGCTTCAGCATAAAACCCTTTTTTCAATAAGAACTCTTGATATTTACCGTCTCCACAACCGAAATCCACAATGCTGATTGCATGGTCTTTAGTAAACAAGTCAGATATTCCTTCGATTAAAGGTGCGTCAAAATGATACTGATCCTGAGCAGAAGTGCCGAGCCAAAAGCCTGCAGGAGCAATAGAGTCTGCGTGGAGACAAAAAGATGAAAATAAAAATAATAGATCTCTTGCATAACTCAAGATTCGTCGCTTTTTTGAAGTGAAAAATCGGCTCAAAAAAACCCGAAAAGGGACATAATCTGAGTTATGCAGGAGGTCTAATACAAACCTGATCATACCAAACTTCCTTGTACGTTATTCCACGAGAATTGATAGATTAGACAGTGTACTAGGGAGTGTACCTAAACTGAATACCAATTAGACAACACATCGTCGAAAAGGTATCGAGCAACGGGTTGCCAGTGGTCGAGAGGCCCTACGGTCATACGAGGGGAAGATCTCTCTAACCATTTCCTGTAATCATCAAATTGCTGTCTAAAACTATTCTCTGACTCGCTTTCTATCTTCTTTTCAATCTTTGAAGCATCCCCGGATAATATCGATGAGACCCAGTCTGCTGCCATCGGTGATGGAGAGGCTTTTGCCTTAAAATAATAGCGGACATAACGTTCGATCAACATATCCGGGCTCTCAAAATCCAAGATCCTTTCCCTAGGTTTTTCACCTTTTGCAAAAATCACCCGTTGTTCAACGGGAAGTTGATGCTTAGCCACAAGAGAGGAAAAAACAATGAATGCGGGCCAATAAGCAACAGCTTTCTCTATATCATCTTCAGCAAGGATAATGAGTCCTTGCCGAGATACTGTCTCTATTTTTCCTACAAGTTTTATCCTAAGGAACTTTCGCTCTAGCCCAATATCAATATTTTGATGAAACGCTGTATTAGAAACTGCAGTTGAAGAGGATAACTCGACAACTAACGGGGGGCAACACCAGCGCTTCCCATCTTCACTAATTTGAAATGTATCATAGCGGTCATTAAACTCGATCAAAAAGATTTCGTCTTTTCGGACTCCGAATTTAAGAAGATTTTCCTCGATAGATCGGCTCTCTTGTTCAACTTTTTCTAGTCCCACAATCCTAAACGAACCTGTAGGTAACATCCCTGACTGTTGTGCGCGGGTCCCTATATCAACGTCCGCATCCGCAAGGTCTTCTTTCAAAAGAATGGCAGAATGGAGCGCAGAAAAAAATAGGTCTTCGGTATCCTTGACTTTACGGTCCGATTCTTTATGCAGATAAATTCCCGATCTTTTATTCAGGTAAAATTTTAACGGATTTTTAGCTAAAGCAAGCAACTCCATCAGGTCGACCGTTGTGTCAATATAAGCTTGTTCTTGCTCCTCTGGCGCCGGAGGAAAGTCTGTAAAGAACGAGTGTTCTGCCGTTTTTTCAGGATGATAGTACGATAATGCGGCGAGATAATGACTTTGAAAATAGGTTGTATAACGGGAATTCCCTGAAAAATAGATGTGATGGAAGGGGTTGAGAGGATGATCAAAATGACAATGATCCGATGGCTTTTCCGATCCAATGGCTATCGATTTGTCCATATAGTCCAGAAGCTCATCAACTAATAACGATGGTAAAATTTCTTTTGTATCACCAGGCTCTTGGGATACATACGAAAGAATAAAATAATTTCGCGCCGACAGAAGCATCTCTAGAAATAGATAACGATCAAAATCGACGCTCTCAGGAAAATAGTCAGCCTTGGGGTTATTTAAAAGAAGGTTCATTCCGGCTGTATGATCCATCCGAGGAAACAGTCCTTCACCCATTCCCATCAAAACGATCACCTTCGCTGGCACTGCGCGCATGGGCAAAAGTGATGAAAATCTGACTGATTGAAGATTCACTTCCCTATAGACCGCTGTTTCTTTGTATAGCTTCTGTTCTAGATGGTGGTAGATAGAAGAGAATGAAAAAGTTTCTCCGATTAATTGTCCGGACGATTGGGCGAATATATCCAACAGATTTCCCAAAACCTTAAACCCTTCGTCAGATCCCTCCTGAGCTATCGGTGAAAAATAAGCTTCTAAAAGGCATTTTAAATAGGCTGTCCACTCTTTCAATGAGAGCAACGTTCCGTTAGCTAGCGGCTTCAGGTCACTTTGCAATGACCGGACGATCTCTATAACACTACCCAACAACGAACTTTGTGAACTCTCGATCGATAACGGCTGCCTCACCCCTTCTTGATGACTGGCTATCGCTAATCCTTCAAGCAGTTGCTTAAATCCATGCTCCCATGTTCCTTCAACGCTATCTTCTAGGTCACTAAAATTTTTCTGCTCATAATTATTCTCCATCACCTCTTGGCGATGGGAAGAATCTTTACCCCAATAAATAGCTGTATTCCTCACCCACTTTTCAATAATAGGGAAATCTGCCGCCACAAGCTGGAATTTTTTCCTGAAAGATTCATACTCAAATAATTCCAAGACAGCAGAGGCTTCCCAACGTCCGTGGGATAATGAGAGCAAGTGAAGATAACCTCGAATCAAAGGGTATTGCGTTGGGACTTGATGATCCAGCAGTTGGATACCAATACGACTTTCTGTCGATTCGAAAACGCTTTTGATGAAAGGGACATATTCGGAAATATTCGGCGCCATCACAAGGATCTCTCCCGGAAGAATTGGCGACGGGTCATTTTTATGTTTTTGAATGATCGTGGCGATGGCGTTATAGATAACCTGCACTTCCCTCGCTTTTTTGGGAGCCCCATGCACTTGTACTGAACCGTCGTACGAAGGAATATTTATTTTCTCTGATTCATTTGGATTTCTCAACAGAGCGATATCCGACTGGATAGCTTCGAGGATGGTCAATGGATGTCCTCTTTTTTCCAAGATGATATCATGGGCAAGGAGCTCATTGTATCCCGAATATTCCTCAACAGATTGTGATAATACGTACGATTCAATCATCTCCGGATTACCATCTTCTATTTGCTTCGATGTCTCCCGTCCAAGCCTCCCATAATTTGCAAGCAAGGGGTTGTTATCCCTCAAATATAAATCGAGCGCTTCTTGACTTTTCTCTACTGCTCCACGATGGGACCAATAATTTTTTAATCTTTCCCCTTCCCTATCGGAGAGGAGGTCTCCCCAAAATTTTTGACAGGGTGAGAGGACATAATAATGAACAGGGAACCGCTCGGCGATTTTATGCAGCAACCGATGGTAAAGCGGGGGCAAGAAACTGAGTCCAAAAACATGGAGTTGCATATCTTCCTGAGCGACGGCTTCAATATCAAGATTTTCGAACTGCCGAGCTGGATAATTCCACCCACTTTCCGATGTCGCAAATCTTTCTTCTATCTTTTGCCACAAAAGCTTTTGCCAATTTTTCGCAGGAGCTGCCGGAGAAAGCCACTCTTCCTCCTCTATCCATTTACCTCCGTAGATTCCGTAATTTATAAAACATTTTGCCAATGTCGAAGCTAGGGAAGAGACCCTCTTATCGATATTTTTTTTTCCATTAAAATAGTGGTACAAGGAAGCCAAGCCGGTATGCTCGGTCTCAGGGGTTTTCATGATCTGCCGTATCACGACTTCAATAATCAAAGCCAACTCTAGCTCTCCCGGTTCTATCATCCTAGCAGCGGAACCAGATGCTATTTTTCTAATCGAAGGTTCCACAAAATCAACCTCGATCCCAGATGAGATCTCGAGGTCTGGATCCTTAGCCATCCGAATCATGAGCCACGACTTCATCGCCGGACTTGGGACAATAATCATTCGTTTTGTAAAAGGAGATGAAAAAGAAAAAAGAGATTTCTTTAACTGTTCGTAAAGCGATTCGGTCAAATTGCTATAGTGGGCATAAAAATAGTTCATCAGTTTTTCTCTAGAATCTCGAATACATTTATGATAGACTAAGGGATTAAAGAAACCAAGAGTGTTTTTATGGGATTATTTTCACGTTCTAAACCAAAGATCAAGATCCAGACGACAAAGAAAGATGGATTTAGTGGATGGCTGAAATGTCAACATTGCAATGAGCTCGTTCACACGAACGAACTACAGCAAAATAGCAACTGCTGTCCCAAGTGCGACTATCACTACCGTCTATCCGCTGACGAAAGGATAAAATTCTTAGTCGATGAGGGCTCCTTTAAGGAGATGTTTGTTGATATCCACCCTGTCGACACATTGCAATTCGTCGATACAGAACCTTACGTTCAAAGATTGATTAACGCTAAGGAAAAGTCAGGCAATAATGAAGCTATATTAACGGGAAAATGCAAAATTAACGGTTTTTCAGCTGCACTAGGTGTCTTAGATTTTAGTTTTATGGGTGGTTCCATGGGCTCCGTTGTTGGGGAAAAGCTCACCCGATTGATCGAATTCGCCCTGGCAAAAAAACTTCCTTTAATCATCGTATCGGCCTCGGGTGGAGCAAGGATGCAGGAATCGACGCTCTCTCTCATGCAAATGGCAAAAACATCAGCAGCACTGTCTCGCCTTGGGGATGGTGGAGTCCCTTATATTTCTGTGTTGACAAATCCGACAACAGGCGGTGTCACGGCTTCTTTTGCCTCGCTCGGAGACGTAATGATTGCGGAACCTAAAGCCTTGATTTGTTTTGCAGGACCACGTGTCATCGAACAAACGATCGGCCACAAATTGCCCCCGGGAGCACAAGAATCGGAATTTCTCTTGCGTCATGGAATGATAGACTGTATTGTCACTCGACATGAGTTAAAAGCAAAATTAGCAGACCTGCTGAACTTTTTCAGTAACCAAGCAACCTCAACCGACTAGGAATTTTATGAAAAAACCAACGATTTTAGCATTTGCCGGTAGTACAAGAGAAGGTTCATTCAATAAAAAATTGATCAAAATTGCGGTTGATGGAGCAATAAAGGCTGGAGCCGATGTTACTTTAATCGATCTTCGCGATTTCCCCCTTCCTCTATTCGATGAAGACTTGGAAGCTAAAGGGACACCTGAAAACGCGAAAAAACTGAAAAAATTATTTTTAGACCACGCTGGCCTCCTCATTGCCTCTCCGGAATACAATAGCTCAATTTCTGGAGTTCTCAAAAACACCCTGGATTGGGTTTCAAGATCGGCGCCTGGAGAAGAGTTTCTAGCATGCTTTAATAGAAAAATAGCTGGCATTATGGGGGCATCCCCTTCGGGATTAGGCGGATTGCGAGGGCTTGTAACACTCCGTTCAATCC
>JBAWZJ010000103.1:0-7192 GCA_037143085.1 Parachlamydiaceae bacterium
CAACGGTGAGCTTCCACTTTCGCCCGCACTCAAAGATTCTGATACATCACCTTTTTCTCCAGAAACATCACTTCCTTGAGCATCATCACCCACAACACCATCTCGACCACGGCGACGACGGCTATTGCGACGGCGGTCACGTTTCTTATCCAGACGTGCATCCTGAGGCTTTTCCGCTGCAGAAGATTCCACTGAAACATTAGACGCTTCTTGAGGTTGATCTACTGAACGATTCTCTACTTTTTCATGGTACGGCTCACGCGGTACCTTCACTTGAGCTTCACGTCCTCCAGCGATCTTAATTGTCCGGTCTATTCCTACATTTTTCAATACCATACGAGCTTCTCTTACCTCGAGAATCTCATAATCGGTAGCAGGAACTAAAAAAGTTTTCGGCCTTTCTAGTGATCGGAAAAAAAATGAATGTCCGAACGAAACAACTTCGACGGCATCAACAAAATGTTCTTCTTGTCCATTACTTTTGCTGCTGCGAACAACGATTTTGCACCCTTCTTTCGGGGTAATAACGGTCTCTATAATTGGTTCTCTTGTAAAATCCACGTGTCAATCCATTGTTAAGAGTTTTTCAAAAAGCTATAACGAGGCAAAGCGCCTCTTTCATTGAGTGAGTTGCAAAACCCGCTCCGTTAATAGCTACTTGACGTGATGCGACGAAAAATCTGGTATGTTATCCTCTGGCTCCCGCATGTTCGCGAGATGCCATATAGGCTAGCATGTCGACGACGCGACAAGCGTAACCCATTTCGTTATCATACCAGGCAATGATCTTATAGAACTTATCGTTGAGGGCAATTCCAGCGTCTTTATCAAAGACGGCAGAGTAAGAACTGCCGATAAAATCTGAAGATACGAGTAATTCGTCACAATACGCCAAGATTCCTTTCATTTGGCCTTCTGAGGCCCGCTTCATAGCTTGGCTAATTTCTTCATATGTCGTTTTTGTACTAAGCCGTACGGTCAAATCAACGACCGAAACATCGGCTGTAGGTACACGCAATGCCATCCCTGTCAGCTTACCCTTAATTTCAGGGATACACAAAGACAGGGCCTTGGCTGCTCCGGTAGATGCCGGAATAATATTTTGACCAGCGCCGCGTCCTCCGCGCCAATCTTTCTTTGAGGGTCCGTCAACTGTATGTTGTGAAGCTGTCACAGCGTGTACGGTCGTCATCAACCCCTCATCAATACCAAAATTATCCATCAACACCTTAACTATCGGTCCCAAACAATTAGTAGTACAAGAGGCATTAGAGACAATACAATCCGTTTTCGGATTATACTTCTCATGATTAACCCCCATCACTAATGTAGGTACATCACCTTTAGCAGGAGCTGAAATCATTACCCGCTTAGCGCCTGCAGCTATATGCTTAGAGGCATCTTCCAGCGAGGTGAAAAGTCCTGTTGACTCCACAACATAATCCACTCCGAGATCACGCCAGGGGAGTTTTTGAGGATCCTTTTCAGAGATCACAAGTGTTTTCTTTCCATTGACAATGATTTCATTGTCTTTTGCATGGACATCAGCTTTGAACTGACCATGGGTAGAATCATATTTTAGGAGGTATGCAAGGTTATCTGCCGAAACAACATCATTGACTGCAACGACGTCCATATCATCACGCAACATCATGCGGCGAAACACGAGACGTCCGATACGACCAAAGCCGTTAATAGCAATTTTTATAGACATAGCCTCTCCTTCATCTAAATTCGCATCATAAATGAGATGCAATCTAAAGTAAAGAGTCTTTTGCAAAACCCCAAAACTCACAATTTTTATCAGGAAAATTTGACTGATAGGGGATATATACTGCTCATAGCTCAAATGAGAATTTTGGCTAGCGTGAAAGCTGCCGCTGTTGAATAAATCGTGTTGAGGGTTATTTGGCTTAATATTACCCTCAACACAATTTATTCAACAGCGGCAGCTTTCACGCTAGCCAAAATTCTCCAAATTTTAACTGGAACCAGCATACACTGAATGAGACTCAAAACTTAGCGTATAAAAAATTAAAGGGAGCATAAGCTCCCTTTAATTTTTGTGACTATCGCCTATTAAAAAAACAAACAAAGCCAAAAACACTCATTCTACTCGCTAAGATACTCGATAATGCATGTTTGTGCATTGTCCCCAACGCGTCTGCGACTCTTAATGATACGGGTATAACCGCCATTGCGCAAAGCAAACCGCTTTCCTAGGAGAGAAAATAGCTTGTCAACAACGATTCTGTCGTCGTTGTAAGCACTTGTATCACCTGCACGTGCGGCGCGCTCTTCTTTATCTGTCAATGGGTTAAAGCGAATCATCATTTGAGCAACAGCCTGACGGCGCGAAGCTAAAGTGTTTTTCTTCGCAAGTGTGATCATCTGATCTGCATAACGACGGAGAGCCTTTGCTTTCGGCACCGTTGTTTCAATCCGCTCGTTTGCAATCAATGATTTCAGCATATTGGCAAACATACAACGTCTATGTGACGATGTGCGGTTAAGTTTACATGTATTTTTTAAATGTCTCATAATTAGCTACCTATTACTCTTCAACTTTTGCTAAATCTTTACGTCCCTTTTTTTCTTCAAAATATTGGCGAATCCGCTCTTTCGCATTATCAGCTGTGATGCCGTAACGGGAGAGGTCCATTCCCAAATGCAAACTCATTTCTGTGAGTTTTGCTTTGATTTCATTAAGAGATTTTTTACCGAAATTACGGAATTCCAACATCTTCCTTTCGGGGATTGATACAAGCTCCGCTATTGTTTCAATGTTAGCTCCACTGAGACAATTTGTTGAACGAACGGAAAGCTCGATTTCATCGATTCGGAGACTAAGTTTCTCCATCATTTCATCTTGATCTGTGTCACAACCACCATGCTCTTCATCAAATGAGAGCTCATAAGCATCATCATTGCTGAATACCTCGAAGTGTTTCACTCCGATTTGAGCTGCAAAGCTTACCGCTTCTGTTGGTGTAATGCGTCCATCAGTCGAGACTTCTAAAATAAGGCGATCGTAATCTGTATCTTGTCCAACGCGAGTATTTTCAACAAAATAGTTCACTAAGCGAACTGGAGAAAAAGCTGCATCAACAAGAATTTCATCCGACGTCTTATCCCGGACAATATGTCGTTCAGATGGAACATAACCACGACCGAAAGCGACACGGATATCAACTTGACGTGTTGTTGGTTTTGTTACAGTGAACAAATGAAGATCAGGGTTAACAACCTCAAAATTTCCATCTTGGACGATGTCACCTAAAGTAACGTGATATTGCCCTTTATTCTTATCTAAATCTTCTCGTGTGATTTCCAAAATAGAAGATAAAATACGAGGTTCGTGCGAACCGTACAAGTCGTCTGTTGGCATTTTACGGAGCAACGCGCCTTTGAAATTGAGGATAATATTTGTCATATCCTCGACAATACCTTCAACAGACATATACTCGTGAGGGATTCCCTCAATCCGCACAGAAATAATCGCAGGGGCTTCCAATGAAGAAAGCATCATACGCCGCATACAATTTCCGATAGTATGTCCAAACCCTCTTTCGAAAGGCTCAACAACGAAACGAGCAAAAGTTGACGTCGCTGTCTCTTCATCTAGAGTGATCTTTTGTGGCATTTCAAATTTGCCGTATTTAACAGACATGCTGCTACTCCTGAGTGGTATAGAATTTCTAGAGTCCTTTTTAAATTAGGGACTCCGCATAATAATACAAAATCGGGCACACACCCGATGCCAACATTCGCTGGGGTAATTTAACGCAAGCTTACACGCGTCTACGTTTACGTGGACGACAGCCGTTATGAGGAACCGGTGTGGTATCTCGAATAGCAGAAATCACGAGTCCAGCACTCTGTAGACCTCTAACAGCAGATTCTCTTCCAGCACCAGGTCCTTTCAAATTAACTTCAACTTCTCTCATTCCTTGGCTTACAGCTATCTTTGCAGCATCTTGAGCAGCAACGGTAGCAGCAAACGCTGATGATTTTCGCGAACCAGAGAAGTTTACTTTACCAGCCGAAGCCCAAGCAATCACTCTACCCATTGGATCTGTGATTGCAATGATGGTATTATTAAAAGTTGCTTTAACGTGAGCAACCCCTACTGGAACGTTTTGACCAGATTTTTTCTTTGATTTAACAACTTTTTTAGTTGGTGTTACTGCAGGATTATCCAAAATTCAAGGCTCCTATTCTTATTTTTTCTTATTAGCGATCGTCTTACGACGGCCTTTGCGTGTTCTTGAGTTAGTCCGGGTTCTTTGACCGCGTACGGGCAAACCAAGACGATGACGCATACCACGGTAGGCGTGAATATTCACTAAACGCTTAATGTTGTTTTGCACTTGTCGGCGCAGGTCACCCTCGACGACGTATTCTGCTTGTAATAGCGTGTTGATACGTGCGATATCATCTTGTGTCAATTTATTCGCACGGATATCCGGATTAAGACCTAACCTGGCAATAATTTCATTAGACAGGTGGCGACCTATTCCGTATATATACGTCAAGCTGATCTCTAGACGCTTATTCTCGGGTATGTCGATACCGATAACTCTGGGCATTAGAATCTCCTCTCAAATAGACGGTTCTGCCGTCTCTTAATTGCTAAACATAATAACAAACTTGCACATTTGATGCAAAGTATTCTTTCATCTCGCTGATCGCAATTGACCAGCGGAATCCACTACTGACGGCCTTTAATCCGTCCAGTCTTCATAAATCCATCGTAACGCTTCATCAGCAGATGCGATTCAACTTGCTTCATTGTGTCCAGTACAACACCGACCAGAATAAGGAGGGCTGTACCACCAAAAAAGTAGCTGATCGTTTGTGGAACGCCTAGCATCCTGCCAATTACTGTTGGAAGAATAGCTAAGAGAGCCAAAAATATAGCACCGATCAAGGTAATACGATTCATCGTACTCTCTAAATAATCTTGAGTTGGTTTTCCTTGACGAACTCCTGGTACAAACGCTCCATTCTTTTTCATGTCTGAAGCAATTTGATCTGGTCTAAATTGAGTTGCCGTCCAGAAGTACGTGAAAAACACAATTAGTGTTACATACAAAACAACATAAACCGAACTCCCTGGAGAGAGCCAACCTGCAACATCACCCAAGAAGTTTCCTCTGCCAACGAATGTGCTCAATGTAGCAGGAAACATTAAAAGGGAAGATGCAAATATAACAGGAATAACGCCTGCGTAGTTCACTTTTAGAGGAATATAAGAATTTCCCCCTTGAACTTCACGTCGTCCTACCACTCTGCGAGCATATTGCAGAGGGATACGCCTTGTTCCCTGAATAATTAAAATCGTTGCAATCGTAACAATAACGAAGACCGCTGCAATCACAAGGACAGATGAAAACGTCATTTGTCCAGGTTCTTGAGAATCTAGGTTAAGTTGTTGAAAAATCATACCAAAGGCTGTAGGAATTTGAGATAAAATACCAATTGTGATGATCAAACTCATCCCGTTGCCGATACCTCTTTCTGTAATTTGTTCACCAACCCACATTAGAAATACAGTTCCAGTCGTCATTGCACTAATTGTGATGAGATAAAACAGCCATGGAAAACCGAACATTTGAACATCTAAAAGTTCTCCTGCAACAATACCTGGACGAGATATATTCATCTGCAATGCGTACTTAGCAAATAGAGCCGCTTGCAAGAAAGAAAGGATTACAGTTAAAAGACGAGTCATTTTGTTGACTTTTCTTTTTCCTTGCTCGCTATTTTCTTTAATTTCTCGCTGCAGGTAAGGCCAAAGGGCAACAAGCAATTGCATGATGATCGATGCGGAGATATAAGGAACAACACCCAGGGCGATAACAGTCATTTGGGAAAAAGCGCCGCCTGAGAATATATCAACCATTTGGAATAAATTTTGACCGCCACCCGTTGCATGACGGAAAAAGCTAACGGCAATTTCGCCGTTGATTCCCGGAACAGGGATAAAACCGCCAATGCGGCATACAGCCAGCATCAACAGTGTGAAAACTATCTTTGATCTTAGCTCGGGGACCTGTGCAATTCGTCGGATTTCTTGAAGCATTGACCTTACTCTGTGGTTAAGCAGGATTTAGGGTAGGGAGCCACAACCCATCGATTCTATCGACAGCGTTGTGATTCCCCCCGGACTTAAGCTTGTTCAGGTGTACGGAACACAATTTTAGCTTGTTGTAATTTCTGTTTTGCAGATTCAGAAAAAGCATCAGCTACGATTGTTACTTTCTTTGTCAGTTCACCATTACCCAAAATTTTAATTAGGCGATTACGCCCTTTTATGAACCCTTTTTTAATTAAGGTTGCAACATTGACAACTTCGCCATCTTCGTACATGGTATTTAGTTGACCAAGGTTTACTGGTTCATATTCAGTACGGAATTCAGCATTGTTGAAACCGCGGATTGGTGTTTTCATAAACAAACGGAACTGACCACCTTCGTAGGTGTGACGTCGTTTGTATCCAGAACGAGAACCAGCGCCTTTTTCACCGCGACCGCATGTTTTGCCTAGACCTGAGCCCAAGCCACGGCCTACGCGTTTAACAGTTTTGCGAGGTCTTGTCGTATTTTTTAACGATTCGAGAGAAAACATGGTAATTAAACTCCTCTCATTTGCTTAATCTTTGAACGGCTACGCAATTTAGAAAGAGCTAAGAACGTTGCCTTCACTTGGTTTATCGGATTATTGGCTCCGAGACTTTTTGCCATAACGTCCTTAATTCCGGCCATTTCCAAAACTGGACGTACTTTAGAACCTGCAATCACGCCAGCGCCGTCTGGTGCTGGTTTTAGAAGTAAGCTAGCACCATCCCAATCAGCTAAAACTTCATGGGGAATTGTGTTGCCTTCCAAAGCGTATGATTTTAGGTTTTTCCGTGCAGATTCACCACCCTTGCGGATAGCATCTGTAAGCTCATTAGCTTTAGCAAATCCATAGCCGATACGACCTTTGCCGTCTCCAACGAGAATTAAGGCAGAAAAGCTAAACTTACGTCCACCCTTGACAACCTTAGAACAACGATTGATATAGAGAACTTTCTCTGTTATATCGCTGTTGGCTTTTTCCTTTTTTGAGTCGCTATTTTTTGTCATTGAGTACCCTTGATTTTATCGACTGCGCAATTGTGCAGTCGACGATCTTAAAATTGTAATCC
>JBAWZJ010000104.1:0-7179 GCA_037143085.1 Parachlamydiaceae bacterium
TATGTATACAGAGAATTAAAAGTTGCAATTTCATGCTTCTTATCACAAATTTCTGAATAACCTGTTTGCTTGAATTGTTCTGCTAGAGGTATTGCGCAATCAGATTGAAACGCGAAGAAGAGAAAAATCCATAGAAATAAAGTCTTTCGAACAATCATTAGGTCATTGTATAAGATATTCTTTGTATTTGTCAAAATTTTAAGAAATTTTGAGCATGAACAAGCTCTCACTCCTTCTGAATTGGATGTCCCTCCATGCCAAACCGCAATATTCCGATATTTTTAGAATGCGCCGCATTGCCTCCTTCGACCCTTTTGCCAACACACCCTCATAAAACTCTACCATCTCATAATGATATTGAGACCAGCAAAAATTGCCGAGTTCATATCGCAATTCTAATTAAAAGATTTAAGCCACTAAAAATACAATACCTGCAATTTTTTCAGAAAAACTGAGCCAGTCAAAAGTTCGAAGTGTACCCAGTAACTGGAGATTTTGGAGTGCGGTGACTGGTCACACGCGTGTGGAACCTGAAGTTATATGCAAAGAAGCTATAAATTCGTGCGAAACGCGTGCGACGAGTCGCACGCTAGTACGTTGTTAAGGTAGAATTTACTGTTTTTTCTAGCGTGAAAGCTCCCTCGGTTGAACGATCATAAATCACCCAATATTAGCAATATGGGGTTGATTTACGATTGTTCAACCGCGGGGCTTTGACGCAGCCAAATCAGACAATTTAAGTGAAACAGTGTACTAGGAAAGCGGTGACCAGTCACCGCACTCCAAATGGTCCGACCAACCCACATCGTTTACACTTTATGATTGGTGCCAGACATTGAACGGGTTCTTAGATAAAAGTCCAAGCGACAAAACGGCTTTTCTTTTGACCTTGGCCCATATCGACCGTTCTATTTTCTTTAGGTCGCGCCTTTTCTAATGCTCGATAGATGGGTACAAGACTACTAGCTTTCGAAACGAGCGTTGTAAACCATTTACAGTTGATGTGAACACTTTCTTCAATCATTTGTTTGATAAATGCCACTTCGCCACCAGGACACCATAGCTCATTGCTTTGTCCACCAAAATTAAGAGATTTTGTTTGTACTTTTAAATTTTTCCACTTCCTTTGAGTTCCTGCCTGTGCTTCAGCGCGTGTAGCGTGAAAAGGAGGATTACACATTGAGATATCGTATTTAACGTCATCATGCAAAACTCCTTTAAAAATGCTTGTAGGGGATTTTTGTAACCGAATTTCAATAGCTTCAGCAAGGTTATTTTGTGCGACAATGCCTTCGGCAATTGAGATCGCTTGCGAATCTATATCTGTGCCAACAAAACTCCATCCATATTCTCGATGTCCGATGAGCGGATAGATGCAGTTTGCACCTACACCGATATCTATGACGGAAATTTTTTTTCCTTCAGGTATGACTCCTCTGTTGGTAACGGCAAGTAAATCTGCAACATAATGGATATAATCTGCTCGACCAGGTATGGGAGGGCAAAGAAAATGCTCGGGTATATCCCATGTAATATTATAAAAAAACTTAAGAATGGCTTTATTTAGGGTTTTAACAGCAATGGAATTACTAAAATCAATCGATTCATTTCCGTAGTTATTTTTCGCTACGTATTTAGTCAAATCAGGGCAGCTTTTTATGAGCTGCTTAAAATCATAGGGTGCTCTATGTCTATTTCTAGGATGTAATTCTGTTTTTAGCTGTGCCATTGACAATGATCAGACTTTTTTTACATGGTCACGAATTTCATCAGCAATTTTTTGCATTTCGAGAACAATTTCATTTATGGGAGTTAAACGCTTGCACAATTTACGCAGTCGCGCGCTCATTCTATTCAAACTCTGTTTTGATGAAGCATACTCTTGTTTGTTGGCCATTAATTCAGCATTCAGCTTTGTAAGATCTTCAATTTTTAGTTGTAATTCAATAATTGTTATATCCATTCATTTATCCTTAGTAAAACTTATCAAGAATAGCTATTCAAGAAAAGATTCCTATCTAAGCCTCGGGTAATTTTAAACCTATTATCGACAATAAGTGAATTTTAAGCTATTAATTTTGAGAGTGTTGAAAATTCTTGGAAAAAGGAAATCCAATCACAAGTTCGAAGTGTACCCAGTAACTGGAGATTCTTTAGATTCTTTAAAGGTCCATATAGACACCAATAACGACTCCAACGTCGATCATTGTCCTTGACGATCATTGTTCTTTATGTTCTTTTTGTGTCCTTATTGTGTTAAGAAAATTTCTCACTAGGTTATAAAACACTCCTTGCGGTTGTCTTATTCCGTCCATTTTCTCCATCCTTAGGAGGGTTTCTCCGGCGGATCCGTTTATTCATATCTCCAGTAAAGTTCTTATTTCTGTGCAACGAACGTGTAAAACTGAATCGCAACAAATCGTACCACAAGCAACGTAAGAACTTTATTCCAAACCGGGTAAAAAAAAAGTACCGAAAATGGGAGTAGAACTGATAGGATGACGGATAATTAGAAGTTCTCATAAAGTTGAAGGGTAAACATTTTTTAAGTTTTCTCAACCACATTGTCAGTGGATTGTATTTCTTGAAAATTGCGGTTTACCTCAACTTTATGAGAAGTTGCTGATCAAAGGAGAAATTGATGGCGTCATTGTATCGCTTTGCTGTGTTATCTTTTGTTGTTTTTTCCATATCTCTAATAGATCTCTCCGCCTCGACGATTCTGTGGAATGGGGTGGAAAGCAATCAAGATATGAATGTTACAGGCAACTGGGTGCCGAATACTGTTCCTGGAATCAGTGACCAGGCTGATTTTGATAGCACTGTGACAAATATCAATACGACACCAACAGACAGCAATAATTTTACTGTTGATACGCTAAATTTTGTGAACAGAGCGTCCCCTTTCTCTTTCACTTTTAACGGATGTACGCTTAATCTCGATGGAGGCGGCATCACCGGTACAGAGACAAACACCACAATAACTGCCAACAACACAAATAACAGCACAGCGTTTACATCGCCACAAATCTTCATTAATGGAGCCTCCGCTGTCATGGGCAGCGCTAATATTCTAGCCAACAATAGTGCAACGGCGACAGGTAGCGGTTCCTCTATTTCCATGGGTGTTTTTGATGGCTATCAGTTGAACGTGCAGGACAGCATCTCTTTTGAGATGGGTAGCGGAGCAACGATCGGCGCGTTAAACATCGCTTCTGATAATACAACAGGAACAGGTGGCAACAATCTAGCTTCGATACAAAACAATCAAGTCCAGATCTCTGCCAGTGGCTCGGGAATAACCTTTAACGACCATATGACGATCGACATATCGAATTCGGGGACGATTACCTCAACAGCAACAGGAAGCGGTAGTTCTGTAACGGTGATCAATAATCCGCAATTAGGCCTTTACGGCAACATTTTAGTAGGTACCGGTCCCGCTTTAAGCAACAATTTGACCATTAACATTAGCAATAACGCTGTGGATAATAGTAGTGGCGCTGGTGGAAACGTAATAGGAGTCATTGGAGATAATCAATTTGAAACAGGTGATTTGACATTTCCCGGGTGTAATAATATTTCCTTTATACTTTCTAATAGTGGTTCTACAATTGGTTCTGGATCAGATAGCACGATAGGTGTCATTCAGGGCAATATGCTTGCAGCATCCAGTATTCAAGCACGAGACAACTTCCTTTTGATAGCATCAAATACGGGAGCGAACTTGGCTGCAGGATCAAATCGACACACGATAGGTCATGTCACAACGTCGCAGATTCAGTTAACATCAACGGTTAATGTTGAAAACAATGCATCAATATTGGCTTTTAATACGGGGACGGATAGCAGCTTATTGCCAGACAATACGGTAGGTTATGTGGGCGAGGCCCAGATCAGCAGTTTAGGATCTGTCTCTGCCGGCGAAAACCTCCTGATTGCAGCAACTAATACAGCGGTCAACACAGGCAATTCCGTCAATGTGGGGGTTGTTAATGGAAGCCAAATCGATCTTGCAGGTCTGACAATGGGAAGCGGTGGTATGATCTCTGCAGTGAATGATGGAGGTCAAGTCGAATCGCAAATTGTTCTTCAGTCAGGTCTTACGCTGTCTTCGGGTACGGCGATATTGCAGGCATTAAATATCAACAACGGTACGGTGTTGAGCTACGGTATCTACATTGGCGGCGGAGTCGGTGGAGATATCCATGTGATCCTAGCTGATAACTTGTTTATTAATGAGGCCAGTGAACCTACCTATACCATTGGTGCTTTGAACGGTAATAGCGGAAGCCTTGTTGAGTCGTTGCCTACATTGATTATCGATACAGACTGTGGTGTCAAAGCTGTCTTTGCAGGTAATATCACGGATTATCCATCGATGGTTTCTTCATTGATAAAGACGGGAGTCGGAACGCAGACGTTATCCGGAACAAACACTTTATCTGGCTTAACAACGGTAGAAGAAGGGACATTGATTCTTACTGGATCTATTGCCCACGATATGACCGCTATGCCTAATGGTATTGTAAAGGGTACAGGAACAGTAGGGGGTAATTTCACGAATGAAGGAACTATATCGCCCGGCATGAGCATCGGCACATTCCATATATCAGGCGATTATATCAATAATGGCGGAACATATGACGTCGAAGTTAATGGTCAAACGCAAAGCGACTTAATTTTAGTAACGGGAGCAGCAATGCTCAATGGTGGTGAAGTCGTCGTTACTTCCTCAGACGGCACATACAACTTTCATAAACCTTACACGATTGTTACAGCAGGAAGCGTCGTTGGAACGTATTCCGGTGCAGTGGATCCGCTGCCTCTTATTGGCGCCGCCCTGAGCTACGATCCATCCCATGTTTACTTGACCTTGATACCGCAGATATCTCGTGCTGCTAGTACGTGTAATCAGTTAGCCATAGCCAATCAACTCGACAATTTCATCCCTGCAACGTCTAGTCAAGATCTTCTTTTGACAACAATTGCCGAAATGTCGACACCAAATGCACAAGCCACTCTGGATAGCTTGGGAGGTTATCAGTATACAGATGATCAGTTATGGGTGGAGAATGTGAATCGACAGTTTATTCGTCGCCTGTATGATCCATTGCGACACATAGTCACAACGGAAGGATGTGATATGTCCTCTCCACATTTATGCGTGGATGGATTACAGCTGTGGGTTGAAGGTGGAGGTGTTTTTTCTCATATGAAAGGCGACAATCGTGCACGCGGATTTAACACCCAAGGCTGGCAAGTAACGGTCGGTGCGCAGACGACGATTTGTTCCGAGTGGACGATCGGTGCTGCGATAGCGTACGAGCATGACTATCTAAGTATCTCTGATGATGGTGGACACAGTAACAGCAAAACAGGATTGGGTGGACTGTACGCACTTTATCGCCCTGCCTGCTGGTACAGCTTAGCCAACTTTGCTTATGGATCTAGCGACAACAAGATGCATCGAGATGTTACAGTAGGATCGATCGTAGATTCCACCGTGGGTGTGCCCAAGACATCTTATTTTAGCTTCTACGGCGAGGTAGGTGTCGATTGGGATTTGTGCGGTGTGATGATCCAGCCATTTGGTGGTATCGAAGTAGGCGTATACAATAGACAAGGCTTTAGAGAAAGCGACGATTTTGGTTGGGGACTATCAATTAAACATCGTAGCTATACCACTTCGAGTACTCGTTTGGGTTTTCATATCACGGGAATGGTCTGTCCGAGCGATATCTCGATCAGCGCTGATTTGGCGTGGAATAGGAGGTTATCAGGAGGATGCAATCGCATCAACACCCGGTTTACCAACTTTGGTACAAATTTTAGTATAGATGGCATTGGATTGGATCAAAACAGATTTGATTATGGTTTAACGGTCTCGGCACCAATGCATGAACGGATCAACGGTTATTTCGAATGTTCTGGTGAAGTGGGGAGCCATGTCAATGTATTCAATGTCCTTGCCGGCGTAAACCTTGTTTGGTAAGTATGTTTTCTCAGATGTCAATTTCACATTCCTCATATTGAAAGTATGAAGAATAATCCCTGAAGTGCACCTGACCGTTCGGACTTTGCTCTAAGGCTTTTACAACATTTTTAGGAATTGGAGCCCAATAAGCCGGCATGTTTGCGGCTAGTTCAGGATTCAGTACATAGATCAGACAGAAGTTAGCTTCCCAGACCGAAGGAGCCATTGACATTCCTGTCACGGCACTATTAGAACAATCGGCATAAAGGACTAATTCGGTCACCGTCCCTTCATGTTGAGCGGCAATTGCATAAGGGAGCTGTAAAGAGTAGGCTGAGCTGTAAAGCATAAGTAACGATTTTTCTGCACCATTCGCTTTGCACCAAGTAGACAGATAGCCCCCTGGTTTGATGACAGAATTGACTTGTCTTGTAGGTGCGTCGGGGTTTGCAGGACTTTCCAACTCTCCCGCCTCATTGACGATCAATCCGTAACTTCCTAAAACAATTTGAGTGATCTTGCCGTCAATGACTCGTATGAGCGGATTGCCACAAGTGTTCGTAAGCAATTTAACAGATTCATCAACTAGTTCAGCATCTTCAGGATTACCGCTTCCATCTTCTCCTTGACCTGTGATAAATGCCTGATATTGTTGTTCCGTAAAGCATAAGCTTTTGTTGAGTCCTAACGACTCTGCAATCGCGTCTGCTTTTTCCTGTCCTAATGGCTGGTTAAGTTGGTTATCCGAGACAATCTGTGTAGGCGCGTATTGTTCCAAATATTTCACTCCGGCGGCACCACCAATAAAGCCGCGTTGCTCTTGTGGCGGGCAACAAATGGGATCATTAATTCCTTTTTGAGGAAAATGTGCATTCAAAGCATTGAATGAAATAAAGAAAAAAAATAATAAGAACATATATCTTGTCTTATTGACCATTTGCAGCCCCCTTTAAACGCAGCTTCTTTTTTCAAACCTGCCAAGTTTGCAGCACAACAAACAAAAAAAGTACAAATACTACAGCAAAGCAAGTAATTGCGATGACATTTTTTGTGCCATCAATTTTGGATAATTGATCACTTATTTTTCTGAGAATTTTTTTTGTGCGTCCCAAACTGGATCCATCAGGTAAATTCACACTCATTAATAGAGACATATACTGATTCCAGTTGAAAGTTGGACTTTTTAGCTGCTTCAAAGCCCC
>JBAWZJ010000105.1:0-7073 GCA_037143085.1 Parachlamydiaceae bacterium
GCCAAGATGCCATGATACTTAAAAGGTCCGCGGTCAAAGACGACTTGAGTAACGTCGTTTTTCTTTGCGATTTCGGCGATTGTTTCGCCGAGTTTAGCGGCTGAAGCTTTATTTTTCTTTGAGAATTCAGTATTTTGGAATTCTTTAGAAAACGTTGCTGCAGTTCCGATTGTTCTCCCCGCCTCATCATCGATCAACTGAACATGGATATGTTTATTTGATTTGATAACGCAAAGTCTCGGTTTATCACTTGTGCCGCGCAGTTTTTTGCGCACACGCATCGTCCGAGTTTGTCTAATTTTTTGTTTTTTTAATAATTCCTTTCTCATCGCTTCCCTATAATGGTTGCTTTACTTTTTCGACGCAGCGGCTTTTCCAGCCTTCTTGCGTACGTACTCGCCTTCATAGCGGATTCCCTTCCCTTGGTAAGGTTCTGGGGGTCTAATCGAACGAATATTAGCGGCGAACTGCCCAATTTTTTGCTTGTCGGCACCACTAATAACAATCGAAGTGTTTTTATCCACTCTTACCAAGATCCCTTCTGGAATCGGCAATTTTGTCGGATGAGATAAACCGATTTGCAAATCGAGGAGATGTCCTTGAACAGCAGCACGGTAACCAACACCGATCATCTCAAGTTTTCTTTCAAAACCATGAGAAACGCCATGTACCATATTATTAATGATAGAGCGGTAGAGGCCATGGAAGTTCCCTGCGCCTTGATTTTGCTCATCAAGTTCAACATGAACAACGTCACCCTCAATACGAACGGTCACTTCTGAGACGATTTCATGCTGTAGAGTTCCTTTAGGACCTTTTACAGACACTTTTTTGTCGCCGACTTTTACTTCGACTCCCTTAGGGATCGCTATCGGCTGTTTACCTTTTCGAGACATGACAACATTACTCCTTATAACGGACTACAATACGACGCTCGGTCGCAAAATTTATTGATTACCAAACCACGCAGAGGAGCTCACCGCCCACTTTCTTCTTTGAGGCATCGAATCCTGCCATCACGCCGCTAGAAGTCGATAGAATCGACAATCCAAGTCCGCCGTAAAAGTGAGGAATGTCTTGATAGCCGACAAAACGTCTTCTACCTGGTTTTGACACACGTGTTAACCCTTGTATAACAGGTTGACGGCCGTCTGTGTACTTCAAGAAAACTCTCATTGTTCCGCGCTGCTTGCTTTCATGCTTGATCAGGAAGCTATCGATGAAACCATGAGCCTTCAGTATGTCGGCAATATTTTGTTTCATTACACTCCAGTCAACGTCTACATAGCGGTGCTGAGCTTGTGTGGCATTGCGAATTCTTGTGAGAAAGTCAGCAATTGGATCGCTAATGGCTGCCATAGGTTGTTTCTCCTTCTTAAGCTGCTACCGTAATCGGTAAATTTTTAAATGGTAAGCCGAGCAATCTCAAAAGCTCTACGCATTCTTCATCATTTTTCGCTGATGTGACAAAGGTAATATGCATCCCTTGTGCTCTTTTAACTGCATCGATATTAACATCAGGGAACACTTGTTGGTCTTCAAGACCTAACGAGTAGTTTCCGCGACCGTCGCACTTCGAAGGGAAGCCTCTGAAGTCACGAATCCTTGGGCAAGCCAGATTAAAAAAGCGATCCATGAACTCGTACATTCTGATGCCGCGCAGAGTGACTTTCAAACCAATGGTTTGACCTTCACGCAGTTTGAAGTTCGAGATAGCCTTCCGCGATTTCGTGATGATCGGTTTTTGTCCAGAAAGCTGTGAGAGCTCGCTGATGCAATCTTGAATCGAATTTTTATCTTTAGAAGCCTCGGCGATCCCCATGTTAATGACTATTTTCTTCACAACAGGAATCATCATTGGATTGGTGAATTCGAACTTCTTTTGAAGCTCGTTTTTCACTTCTTCTAGATATCTTTTCTTTAACCTAGACATTTGCTTTTCAACTCATTTAAGTTATGATTTTTTTAGAGAACGGTGGAGTACATCTTTGCTATCAACTTGATAGACAAGCTCCCGCTCTCCCTTACTATTTACTCGTACCTTCAACTTTACAGGTTTTTCGTCTGCAGTGCACACTTTCAAATTAGAAATGGTGATTGGTTTCTCCATTTCTATGATGCCACCACCTTGATTCTGCTGTGATGGTTTTACGTGTTTCTTGCGGACGTTTAATCCCTGTACAATAGCTCCCTTAGCGGTGCAAGACAAAACAGTTCCTGTTTGTCCGCGGTAGTTGCCAGCGATGGCAACGACTTTATCGCCCTTGCGGATCTTTTTACTTTTATTCGAGGTATTGTCCATGTTTTTCTGCCTCTAATCTTTAAATCACTTCAGGTGCTAGAGAAGCGATTTTCAAGAAATCGCGCTCACGCACTTCGCGGGCAACAGGGCCAAAAATACGTGTGCCGCGCGGGTTATTTTTGTCATCGATCAATACACAACTATTGGTATCGAAACGGATTTTTGTACCATCAGGCCGGCTGATATAATGCTTTGTACGAACGATAACCGCCTTTACGACGTCACCTTTCTTTACACTGCCATCGGGATCTGCCTCTTGTACGGAGCATACAATGATGTCCCCTACATAAGCATAACGACGTCTTGATCCTCCAAGCACTTTAAAACATTTTACCCGCTTTGCACCGGTATTATCGGCCACTTTAAGCTGGGTTTCTTGCTGAATCATAACTTGCTAACTCCGAATGTTATTCGCTTTCGCGAACTTTATAATTATCTAACAACTAGGGAGTTGCTTTATCAAGCAACAACACGCCAGCGTTTCAGTTTAGACATTGGTCTTGTTTCTTCAACTTCAACGATATCGCCAATTTCTATAGGGCGATCTTCGTTGTGAGCATAGATCTTTTTAGTACGAGTAACGACTTTTCCGTACTTAGGATGCTGCATCGTTTTTTCTAGTTTGACCACAACGGTCTTTTCCATTTTATTTGAAACGACAACACCCTTGTGTTTTTTTCGTTTTGATATTCTTTCTTGCTGCTCCATGAAAACCTCTAAATGGATTGCGAGCGCGATATTTGCTTTTCACTGATGATGGTCAGCATACGCGCTTTCTGTTTTTTCTTTTCTCGAATCAAGTGTGGCTTTTCCAGCTTCTTGCTCCGCTTTTTATCATTGACAAGGGCAAATAGCTCTTTGTTTAGATCGTTAATAGCCAATTCGAGTTCAGGTATGGCCATATCTCTTAAGTTACTAGCTTTTGTCATCGTCATCCTCACACTTGTTCGACACGCTCTACAAAGCGTGTTTTTAGGCCTAATTTTGCAGCAGCACGACGCAATGCGTTCTGTGCCATTTCTCTTGGGACGTTCCCTACTTCGAAGAGGACGCGACCAGGACGGACAACAGCCACATAGTGGTCTACAGCCCCTTTACCTTTACCCATCCGTACTTCTGCCGGTTTTTTTGTAATCGGCTTATCAGGAAAAATTCTGATCCACACTTGACCACGCCGTTGAAAATAACGGTTAATTGTCACGCGGCAAGCTTCAATTTGTTGGTTTGTTATCCAACCACGTTCTAGTACTTGCATTCCGAATTCACCGAAGTGAACGAATTGAGCACCCTTGCTAAGGCCAGCGAACTGACCTTTTTGCATTTTACGAAACTTAGTTCTTTTGGGCATCATAGCCATAGTTATGCAGCCTCCTTCTTAGCTGGAGTTGCTTCTCCGCGGTAGATCCAAACTTTCACACCGATACTTCCATACGTCGTTTCTGCACGACCGGTAGCGTAATCGATATCAGCACGCAGTGTGTGGAGAGGAGTACTCCCCTCTTTGTACCATTCTGTACGAGCAATCTCTGCACCGCCGAGACGGCCAGAAACTTGAACTTTGATTCCTAATGCACCAGCATCGCGAGTCGATTGCATTGCTTTTTTCATCGCGCGGCGGAAAGGAATACGGCGTTCTAGCTGTTTTGCGATCCCATCAGCAACAAGTTTAGCATCGAGGTCTGGACGTTTGATTTCTTCAACTTCAACCCAAACTTCTTTCCCTGTGAGGGCTGAAAGTTCAGCTTTGAGGTTGTCGATTTCGGAACCTTTCTTACCGATAACTAATCCCGGTCTTGCAGTGCAGATCGTGATTTCAACTTTTTCGCTCATGCGACGGATTTTAATTAGCGAAGTTCCGACGCAGGCAGGCTTCTTCATTAGGCAATCGCGCAGCATTTGGTCTTCGATGAGAAGTTGACCAAACTCTTGCTTGTTTGCATACCATTTGGAGCGCCACCCTTTATTGAGTATCAGTCGTAAACTGACTGGATTTGCTTTTTGTCCCATTGAGTTACTCCTTAATTCGCACTTACAACAACAGTGAAGTGACTAGTTCTTTTTAGGATCGGATGGCGGCCACCACGATTCTTCGGTTTTGCACGCTTAAAAACGGATCCTTGGTCGACACGAACTTCGCTGACGATTAAGTCTTCGCGACGCACGTCGAGTTGTGTTTCAGCATTTGCCACTGCGCTATCCAGTGTCTTTTTAAGCAACCGTCCGCCTTTAAGGCTAGAGAACAGCAGTTGAGCCGTTGCTTGTGGGACACGCAATCCACGGATTAGGCCTGCGGCCAATCTCGCTTTGCGCGGACTAATTCTTACATGTTTACTAATTGCTATGGCTTTACTCATTATGCTGCCGCAGCCTCCTGCTTCTTAATTGGATGCCCTTTGAAAGTGCGCGTAGGAGCGAACTCTCCGAGACGGTGTCCGACCATATTTTCGGATACAAACACAGTCAAAAATTTGTGGCCGTTGTGTACTTCGAATGTCAAGCCGATCATATCAGGCGTGATCATCGAACGACGCGACCATGTTTTAATCGTTTTCTTTACCGATTGTTTTACTTGAACAGCCACTTTTTTTAGAAGATGGTGGTCAACAAAGGGACCTTTTTTTAGTGATCTAGCCATAACCTACTTTTTCCTACGATCTTTAACGATAAATTTGTTAGATTTCTTTCTGGATCTTGTACGCAAGCCACGAGTGAATAATGCCCAAGGTGTTTGAGGAATATTCCCTTTGTGCTTCCCTTCTCCCCCCCCGTGCGGGTGGTCGACTGGGTTCATCGCGGTACCACGAACAGTTGGACGGATCCCTTTCCAGCGCATTCTACCAGCTTTGCCTTCGACGCGGAGGTTGTGTTCAGGATTTGATACAGACCCAAACGTTGCGCGGCAATCTTCGTTGACCATTCTCATTTCACCTGAAGGCATACGCAGAGTAGCATAACCACCACTACGAGCCATTAGCTGAGCTGATAGGCCAGCTGAGCGAACGAGTTTAGCTCCTTTTCCAGGGTATAACTCGATGCTGCAAATTGTTGAACCAAGCGGCATATGCTTCATTCTCATGCAGCAACCAACGCTAAAAGGTGGTTCTTCACTTGTTTGAACTGTATCCCCTTCTTTCAAACCTTGAGGAGCGAGGATATAACGCTTTTCGCCGTCTACGTAGTTTAGTAGAGCAATATATGCAGAGCGGTTTGGATCGTATTCAATTGAAGCTACTCGTGCAGGGATATTCTCTTTGTCCCTTTTGAAGTCGATGATACGATAGTGACGTTTGTGCCCGCCGCCTTTGTGACGACAAGTGATTTGCCCCATGTTGTTTCTGCCATTTGTGCGCCTTTTAGGGAGCATCAGAGACTTTGTTGGCTTCACAGTGGCGCGCGTAGTTGAAGTAGCGCGAGTCAACGTCTCGTTCATCGGTAGTATTAACTGCCGCGTACTAGGAGTGATTGGACGATATTTCTTTAACATTTTTCATCTAGCCTTTATTTTTTGGACCAATTAAAGCACATCTATGCTGTCGCCAGGTTCGAGCGTCACAACCGCTTTTTTGAATGACTTTGTCATTCCAAGGCGGCCACGTACACGTCTTTGCTTTGCTTTGACGTTAATTGTATTGACATCGACAACTTTAATTTTTTTGTCGCGGTAAATCTCTTCTAATGCCCATGCGATCTGTTGCTTATTTGCTGACGGATCGACAATGAACACATATTTAGGAGATTGGCAGCGGGCCACGCACGGATTAGAAACTGCAGTTTTCAAGTTTTCTAAGACTGTAGCTTTTTCTGTCACATGCTGATGTTTGATAATTTGATAAGGGTCTTTTTTCATTTTTATACCTTCTTCAGCATAGCCATTGTTTTAATTCGTTCAAAGCAGGCTCTGTCAATACGATTTCATGAGCCACCATGATGTCATAACCATTGATGTTTTTCGCTAGCGAGAATTCCTTTTTAGGAATATTGCGCATACTAAGAACGAAATTGTCATGTTTATCGCACTGAACGCTTACTGTTTGTGTGTGATCCCCTTCAGTGAATTGAGCATAGTTGCCCTCTCCAAGGAAAAGCACTCGACCATTTAAAGAACAAGCTTTAAGGAAATCAGCCACAGTTTTTGTTTGAGGAGATTCCATTTCTGTAGTCTCGATCAAGCGTATTTTGTTGTCTCTGATTTTCTCTCCAATAAGGAAACGAATCGCAGCTTTACGTTCTTTTTTGTTGATCCGAACGTGTTGATCAAATTTTGGTTTTGGACCAAACACACGACCGCCACCCTTGTATTGAGGAGCAGACAACATCCCCTGACGGGAACGACCGCCACCCTTTTGAGGGTGAGGCTTCTTTGTTGTGTGGTTGACCTCTGCGCGTGTCTTTGTGTTAGCCGACCATTGTCTCGCATTTTCTCTGATGGCGATAATATAATCTTTCACCATCTGACTGTTTGCTTCGGCTTTTGCGAGAGCATCTTCGATCTCAACTTGACCGATCTCTTTCCCTTCAAAATTGTACTTCTTCAGCGTAGCCACGTTAACTCCATCTTAGTGCGAACCGCACCACTCTTAATTATTTTTTCTTCTTAATCGTCGCTTTTTTAACTGCCGGGCTAACGAAAACCAGACTATTGCGTGGACCTGGAACAGATCCTTCGACTAAAATTACATTGTCTTCAGGATAGACAGCAACAACTCTAATATTTTGCACAGTGACTCTCTCATCTCCCATGTGACTTGCTCTCTTACCATTTGGCAAGCAG
>JBAWZJ010000106.1:0-7070 GCA_037143085.1 Parachlamydiaceae bacterium
CGATCATTAAGAAGTCGTGATCATCGACTGCGGCACTCACGAAAACGCCTTGAAAACCATTTGATCGATGGGCTTGCAAGTGGAAGTAACGATTTCGGAAATTTCTGTGAAAATATTTTGGAACGTTTTAACAAACTATGGACATTTGCTAAGTTTTCTGACGTTGAACCAACTAACAATCTAGCAGAAAGAGATCTACGTAAAATCGTTCTATGGCGCAAGAAAAGTTATGGAACTCGAAGCGATCGAGGACAGCGTTTTGTCGAAAGAATCAGCACGGTATGTGGAACCTTGAAGCGAACGAATCTGAACATTTTTGGATTTCTTAAAAAAGCTCTGTCAGCTTTCTATTCTGGCGAAGAAGCCCCATACGCTTCCTCAGCTTTTGGTTTCTAGTTAAAAAATCTCCATCATTTTTTACGAGTAGTTATGGAAATCGCGCAGCGATTTTCTAACTACCCGTGAACATGTACATGATTAAAGAGTAGACATACAATTAAAAAGTATCTTTTCATAACAAACCTTTGATTTTGAATATCTCAATATGAACATAGTACATTTTTTCTACACTTTCTCTGCTATTTAGATTTCCTTTTTGTTAATAAACGTTCCTTACAGCTACCTATGAACGAAAGAATAGGCGCAAAATCTAAACGCTCAATCGTTTTATTTACATCACCAAAAGGACCTGTTTGGTAGGCTACCTCTTTTCCGATAGGCCCTAGGTTGCTGCTAATCCCTAGATAGGCAACTCCCCTCGCATCGGCGTATAGCCTGTAATCCAATGCAAGCGTATCAGGAGGAAATATTTCAATGGCTGCTGCATTCTCGGGAAGAAATAGAATATGACTAAGTCCATTTCCATGAACACCGATCAGAACATCAGTATTACCGATAAGATTTACTTGTTCTTGAAAAGAAAGCTTACAAAAATCGGCTACAATCACAGAAACATTTGGAATTTTTGATATATCTGAAAGGAGTTGTTTTTCAAGATTCTCGGTCAGCGTTCTAGGCATTCCCCTTTTCGTATAAGTCACACGAAGGGTGTCAGAAGCACATTTTTTAGTCTTCGAATAAGTATGGACTTTATCAGCAAGATTAATAAGATTTTCTTCTGATAAAAAAGGTAGCGCAGAACCAAGCATTTTATTTATTTTTGTACACTCATAATTGTTAAGAGTGACTGCCCTATCCGAAAGAACTGCGCGTTCAAGACATATTGTTTTATTATCATGCATTTTTATGAAGTTATCCCATGTAATAACTACAGCATTAGGAAATAGAGCTTCTATAAGATGCTTATTAAGCTTGTTGGGTCCTTCCCAATTTGAGCTTATTCCATCAAGAACGATGGTTTTTATGTCTTCGTTATTTTCGTCGCCATACAAAGACCATATACCGACAAGATGTTCTAGAAGATGAAAAAAATGAAATAAATAACTTTTGGTTATATTAGCTTCGAAAAGAAATAGCGTGGTGCCATCTATAAAACCTATGTTCTTTCGAGATAAATAAGAAACGCTTTTAAATGAATAAGCTCTACCCGCGTCTGGAGCGATTGCTCTATCAGTATCGATGTTCTCACCAACCCCATAAAACGTTCTAAATCCGGTATCAAAGTACAAATGATCAAAGTAAGTAAAAGGAGGAGGAAACGACGTTTGTTTTGTTAAAATGATTTCATTTTCAGTAGGATCTTCCGAAACTCGTTTTATTTTGTCTAACCAATATTGATTGGTTAATTTTTCTCGATATACAGGATTTGTAAAAGCATCGCCGTATTGAGCGAGCCACTTTTGCATATTTTTCTCTGTAATCTCAGACCAATCCTTTACTATGACCACAGGGAGCCCCTCAAAAAGAGGATCGATAGGCGAGGTCTTTACTATCACAATACATCCTAAGACCAAATCTTCCCATGTTCGATGACAATCGTATCCGTTTCCAGGAGGGCTAATCGAAAACGCATATTGACCTTTTATTAACCATAAATCATTTCGGGGCATCGGATTTGAGTAATCGATCAAATCTGTCTTTTTTAATTTTTGGAAAATCGATGTCCGATCCTCTCCAAATTCCAGGTCTCGCTTGCAGTCTCCTCCACGCATACTGTCGCAATGCTGAAAGTCGACAAACGCTCGGCATTTCCTTTCTTTCGTCGGTTGCAAACCTTGGATAATTTTTTTCAAGTTTGCTTCTTGTTCTTTAGGAGAAGCTTGTTGTCCCCACCACGCCATCACATTTCCCTTATAGGCTAATGTGTGGAAATCAATACCTATCGGTAAATGAGAGACTTTTCTACGGCCCCCCGTATAATCACAATTTTGGGCAAAAACATGAATAATTTTCTCACTAGCAAGCAATTTTTCAACATCTACCTTTGAGCTGACAGATGCAGGAAAAGATTCATCCCCATCATTAATCACTAAAACAATAGCCTCCTTTAGTTTAGGAAGCAATTCAGCACAAAATTGGGGAACCTGAGAGCATCGGAGCCATAAAACATCCCCTCTCTTCACGCTCTCAACACGATAGTCGAAGAGATTTTCTTGACCACCCCCCTTAAAATACTCATTAGGATTGCGATTAGGCCCAAAATCCGCTGTCGATGCCATCCCTAAATTCCAGACAAAATCTGTAAGTTCCCAGGAAGATCTCTTAGGTTTAAAAATCTCCACAATCTTCTTTTTAAAAAAACGATCATTTTCTAGATACCATTCTCGATTCTTTCTTCCAATTTCCCTCAAATCTTCTTCAGGTAACCTTACAAGATTTAGAGTAACCTCTTTTAACTGTTCCGGATTTGGCATATAACAAGTTGCCATACGCCAAAGACCTGTTGAAGAGGGAGCTACTAAACACCTTTTATCTAAAATCATTTCAGTCATAGGCGGGCCGCCTGTTGTGATAACAACGGATCCAGCACTCATTGCTTCCACTATATAGTGCCCAAATCCCTCTGTGATACTAGGGCAAATATGTAGTCCACACCGATTTTGCAAATTTCTCAGTTCTTCATTTGAAAAATACTTATAAAGCAGTTCAAGATTTGATGTTTTAGGAAAATCAGAATTCCCTGTATGCCGAACAACAGACAAGAAGGGCAGCTGTGGATTTTTTGCCCACGTTTCTAACACCAAAGGAGTCGATTTTTGAATGCTAGCTCCTACTAAATGGAGCGCCTCTTTATAATTTTTCTTTACACTAGGATCAAAGCAGTCTCTGCTGGTAAAACTCAGGAAGGTGGTATTTGAATTCAAAGGACTAAAAATCCGTTCTGCTTCTCTCGTTTTACACAGAATTTTATCAAATTTAGGGATCCATTCCCTCGGGAAGACATACCACTCTGGATTCGGTATCAGATAATTTTTTGTTGCATAAGGAAAAAAATAATCATTAACAACCTCGATGAAGAGATTGATATCGGCTTTAGGAACTGGTTTAGATTCTCGATAGTCGATCTGATGAATCGTGTAGCCGAGCTTTGTCAACTCTTCAGATAAAATTTCAACATCTTTGTCCAGTCCTACACCATTTTTGTAGGATATTATATTAACATCATCGGCAGATAGTTGAACAAAAAATAAAGCTAAAAATAGAATTAACCACATAACTCACCTTTTAAAAAATCCAACATCAAATTTTGCTAAATATAGCATAACCATTACGTAAAAAAGGCTGCTCTTCAATGAGTTTGTAGTTCTTATCGTTTAAGAGTCTTTTATAATTATGATAATTTTTATAGGCGCGGATGTCATCTAGAAGGATAAATTTCGCTCCATAGACCAAATCAAGTTCTGGTTTCCCTGTAAACTCAGAACCATCAATCAACACCATATCAAAAAAATCTATTTTTTCTTTAGATTTGATCAGCTCAATTCCTCTTTGTGGGACACCTGCCGTTTTCACGTATTCGATATCTTGTCTTAGCCAACGAATGACTTCACAAACTCCAATACCTCGTAGGGACGAATCGACTGTGTTAAGAAAAAAAACGATTTCTTCTTCTTTCGGGAAAGATTCTATAGGAACAGAGGATACATTATAACAAACAACCGACTTGTTGTTGACATAACGATCCTGCAATGCTTTGAAGCGAGGCAACGACACCTCCATACAATATAAAGTTGGATGATTGGGGTTTTGACTGATACCCTTTGCAAATGCTTCTGTACTTCCGTCTCCGCTAGAAGACCCAATTTCCAATATCGTTGATATTGGTAGTGTACTTGCCAACCGATAAATTGCTGAATAAAAAGAGTCATCTTTTATTTCTGGCGCGATGAGGTCATCTAGCTGCGATTTTTGTTTGGGAATTCCCAGCTCACCATTTTTGATATTAAGCGAGCAAGACTTCTTAAATTCTTCCACTCCAGCAAGCTCTGATTCTCGATAGATATGGTAAGCAGGATAATGAGTATCCGTATGTAAAGAAAGACCTATAGCTACTGCTCGAATGCAGAAATGACGATCTTCACCCCAAAAAGTGAGATTTTTTATCCTAGCGAAAGAGACCCCTCTTTTCAAAGCTTCACGACTGATTAAAGTGCAAGCCCCCAAACCTCCCACCTCGTATACCCCAGGCTTCTTCAACATATCCAGGAACGCCAGCGTTCTTTTAGTGATCTCTTCGTCAGACAATTTTTCCCCAATATCATGATAATAGAGAGTGTAATGATCCAAAAGCCAAACCTGAGGAAGAGGTGGTAAATTGGGAGCCCATTTAGTCCAAAAATTGTTAGTGATAATGTCTTTGTTATCGACGATCAGCTGTTCCACTGTATGTGGGTGGAGTACGAGATCTGAGTCTACGAGAAATAGATAGTCGTAATTTTCATCGCGTGCTTTCTTTATCATTAGATCTTTAAAAGCGGCAATTTTCCAGATGATTTCTTCTTTCCAATAATGGGTGTTCTCATCGCGAACGTAAGGAGTTAAGCTTACAGATTCAGCTTCAGAAAGGAGAAGACATTTAGGACCTTGTTTGCTAGCAAATTCTTTGAGCATTGTTTTTGACTCGGCATCATCGTTTCCTTCCACGAAGAAGAAATCTGCTGTGTAGGAGTCTTTCTCTAGACGATCCAGAGACTCAAGAAATTCACGGAGAATTCCTGGTGTTTGCCGTATAGGCGAACCAATGAGGATCTTCTTTTTGCTTGGCGTTTGCTCGACAGAGCCTACTGGGAGTGCTACGCTAACATGACAAATTAACAGGAAAATAACTAACAACTTTTTCATTCTCAAATCTCCAAGTTCTAAATCGAATTTTTCTTTTATAGCTAGATGTTTCAAAAAAAGCACGTACAAAGTGAAAGTGCTCATTAAATTAAAATCCTTCACTCTAAGATCAACACGTACCGCGCTTATATGCAATTTAAAGCCACCATTCTTCATAAAAAAATTAAGACTTGTGGAAATATCATATTTTTCATTCTAATACCTCAATACGGAACGTTCCTGTAACTGCGAAACATTAACTTAAAAGGCGCATGACTATGTCCAACACCAGACTTACTTTTTTTTGCACTTGGCTACTTGTGTTTTTCCTACCAATCCAACTCTTCTGCCAAGAACCTGTTGAAGATAAAAAACCAACTCGACACGCAATCACTTATGAATACACTGCAGGACGTTTCGGAGATAAATTACTCGGTTACGCGCAAGCGCGTTACTTAAGCCACCTCACAGGCCTCTCTTTCCTTTATCGACCTTTTGAGAACAGCCAATATTTAACAATCGAATATGAAGCTTTTTCCTTAGAACAACACTATAAAGCGTATTCCCAGATTTTGCATATCCGTTCACCAGAAACAATAACCGAATTTTTCAAAATGCTTCGCGACCCACAAACTCCCCCCACTATATTTGTTGTAGACTATTTTGCCTCCGACATGTCTGAATGGGAACCACAAGGAAGCTGGTGGTCAATCGCTCTGAACATTCCATGGTGCGATGATAAATTTGCACACTATTTACAAAGCTCACTTCAACCCCGCATCCCGATTCCAAATTTAACTGTTAATGGACGATTGAACGTCGCAGATCACATTCGGACATTGAGTGGCGGTGATGTTCCTCAAGGCTCCATTCGTGACCTTCCTCTGAAACATGTAACTCTGGATTACCATGAACGCCAAATTAGAAAAATATATGAATGGAATCTAAAAAAACCGATGCACGTCTTTCTTTTTAGCGATACTAAAACGCCTTTAGTACTCCTAGAAGAGATGCAAAAGCGGTTTAAAACAGAAGATATAATCTTTAACATTCAGATTCTTGAGCAACCAGATGTGAAATATGTCATCCAAGACTTTTTTGCGATGCAAAAATTCCATGTTATCATTGCAACACAATCGAATTTTTCAATGATGGCTTCTCGCTTAGGTAATTTTGATATGATCATTACCCCGCTGCATGTCATAGGAAAATACCCAAATTATCAAATCGACCGCGTTCAAATAGTTACAAGAAAATCCTCCTGGTTCCCATATGACCTCAATATTGTAGTTAGAGAAGACGAAAAATTGTTAGAACAAGCAAGAGCTCCTGGCAATAATCAATGGAGAGGTATCTGCGACTATTTCCCTGAAAATTAACGACGCTGAAATATCAGCTAAATAAGGCGATTGGTTTAAAATAGCGCTCTTAGTATTTCGGATAGAGAGAACTAAGAATCGCGCAGCTTGTGTAGAGTTTTCATAGCTAAAAGCTATCGTGACGAGCAAAATGCGCGAGTCTACCGCTCGCAATCCAAAAGGCTACCGCTATCTGGATGACTAAAAAACTTTTGCTGTGTCTCTGCCACGTAGCTTTTATCTATAAATAAATTGTTTGTAGCGCAAAAAAAAGCCAAACTAGAAGAATGAAAAAATATCGCTAGATACAGCTTTTTGTAATTCGGGAATTTACAATCCATCAAATTCTGCAAGAGCTGGTAGCAAGGAAATTTTCATGCTGGGATTTAAACATCCTGCAAAAAGCAACATTTCACTTGAGCCGCCCCAAACTTCATCACAATGCGAAAGCGCCCACGTATCAATAATAGCGTTTTGAGCTGTGGATAGTTG
>JBAWZJ010000107.1:0-7057 GCA_037143085.1 Parachlamydiaceae bacterium
TTTTCCTTTAAAACTCGAGGGAAATTTTCCAACTTTCAGCTGGAATCAGTATATATCAAAGAGTGCCACGCGAAAAGCGCGAAACTCCCGGTGCTTACCACTATCCGAGACAAGCAACCTAGATTTATGATTAAAATCCTGGTCAATCAGCCAGATCGCGACGGTTTGACTTCCTTGACACATGCCGTTGCAGCCGGGGATGTCAAGGTTGTGGATCTGATGCTTGCCCCTGGCATTATTCCTCACCAAGGATCTCTGTGTCTGGCAGCCAAACTAGGTCATCTTCATGTTTTTAAGATTTTACATGAGCGTGGAAGTGATATTGAGGAACTCGATTCAGAGGGGTATACTCCTTTAATGAGGGCAGCGAATGTGGGTCAATCAGGTTATACTATTTACCCTCTTCGGTGTGTGCCCGGCCATGACCATGTAGAGATCGTTAATTATTTAATTAAAGCAGGGGCACATGTCAATCGCAAGGTGGATATTCCCACTGGCTTATACTTCCAAAAAGACAGGAGTGCGTTAGATCAGGTGTGTTCATGGCTCAACCCACCCGACCATCTCAAGGAGAGGCATCAGATCGTTACATCCCTCATGAAAGCAAGATTAAATTTTGATTTGCTTAACAGGCAGCACTATTTAAATTGTATGGTGATTATTGCTCATGAGGAGGGAATTGCATCCCTTCTAGATAAGGGAGCCAATATCAATGAATTTGGTTACCACGGCACCCCCTTGCAGATAGCTGCTAGTTTTGGTTATGGTAAAATCGTGCAGTACCTGCTAAAACGCGGAGCAAATCCTTTGGCGCGGCCGAATGAGTGACGTTCGGTATATCGATATTGTTGTTGGATTGTTCCGTAATCACGAACAAGAGTGTTTGAGAATCGGAATTTTTGCTGCTCGGACTTCATCTAAACGGAAAACAGGCTTAGTATAAGGTGCGTTTTTGATCATCTCTGGATCTTCCTTAATTTCATCAACAATCTTAGAGATAATCTCTATAAAAGCATCCAAAGTGGCTTTCGACTCAGATTCCGTCGGTTCAATGAGCATGCACTCTTTCACAATCAACGGAAAATAGATCGTTGGGGCATAAACACCATAATCAAGCAGCCTTTTGGCGACATCAAGGGCACGCACCCCCTGATCGGCATAGTTATCTGCCTGCACCACAAACTCATGCATGCATGGCTGCGAATACGGCACAGTAAAATATTTGCCGATCATCGCTTTAAGATAATTAGCATTCAACACAGCATTCTCCGAAATACGACGTAACCCAAAACTGCCGTGCAGCTTAGCATAAAGGTATGCCCTAAGATAAATACCAAAATTGCCATGGAATGAACATACTTGCCCTATACTCGATCGATCTTCCCATAATATTTTATATCGATCGCCTTCTTTCTCTACTCTAGGAACAGGTAAAAAAGCTTTCAACCTATCGTTACATAAAACAGGGCCGGAGCCAGGTCCTCCTCCTCCATGAGGTGTTGAAAAGGTTTTATGCAAATTGATATGCATCACATCAAAGCCCATGTCTCCAGGTCTGACAATATTCATAATTGCGTTAAGGTTGGCTCCATCATAATATAAAAGACCGCCGGCTTGATGGACGATCTTCGTTATTTCTTTTATATTCGAACTGAACAATCCAAGCGTATTGGGATTCGTCAACATCAATCCCGCTGTTCTTTCAGAAACCATTTCTTTTAGATGCTCAATATCCAAATCGCCGCTCGATGCGGTTCTTATAGGTACTGTTGTAAAACCTGCCATGGAGGCTGTTGCGGGATTTGTTCCATGCGCGTCATCAGGAATAAGGATTTCCGTACGTTTTGTGTCTCCTCGGTTCTTATGGTATCTGGCAATCATTTTAATGCCCGTATACTCTCCCTGAGCTCCGGCACAAGGGACCAACGAACCAGCACTCATCCCCGATAAACGGCAAAGGATAGAGATAAACTCCGTAATCATTCGCAAATTACCCTGAACAGTATCTTCAGGTGCTAATGGATGTGTCTTTGTAAACCCAAGCAATGATGCGCACCATTCATTGACTCGAGGGTTTAATTTCATCGTACAGCTGCCTAATGGATAAAATAAGTTGTCGATCCCAACATTCCTTGAAGCAAGAGCACAAAAATGACGCGTAAGGTCTATCTCTGAAATTTCCGGAAGCCCAACAGTTTCTTGACGTAACAACTCCTTAGGCGGAAAAAAAGAACTAAAGCTTTCATCATCACGAGGCAAACTGTAGGCATGCTGTCCTTTCTGTCCAATCTCAAATGCTGTCTTACTCATTTTCTACAAGCCTCTTCTTCCGGTTTAACCAGTTTCTGTGCTGTTTGAATGTACTTATCGAGATCTCTTTTATTTTTGGTTTCCGTCACAGCAATGAGGATATACTCTTCAAATTCAGGATAATAATCACTTAAGTCAATTCCAGCGGCTATTCCATGTCTGCGAAAATGTTTCTCCACTTCACTAAAGGGGCGAGAAAAGGAGATGGCAAATTCATTAAAAAAGGGGGCATGCCCCATGACTTTCACTCCAGGAATCAATTCAAGATTAGCTTTTAAATAAGAAGCTCGTTGAAAATTTGTCAAAGCTAACTTTCTAACTCCTTCCTTGCCATACCAGAGAATCGCTACTAGACTTGCTAATGCTGCAAGCGCTTGGTTTGTACAAATATTCGATGTTGCCTTCTCTCGACGAATATGCTGTTCACGCGCCTGAAGTGTTAACACAAATCCTCGCTTTCCCTCTTGGTCGACAGTTTCTCCAACAAGGCGTCCTGGAAGCTGTCTCACAAGTTCTTGTTTACATGCCAAATAGCCGACAAATGGGCCTCCAAAATGCATCGGCAACCCAAAAGGTTGTGTATCGCCCACTGCTATATCCACCCCAAGCTCTTTTGCTGATGCATACAATCCGTATGCTAAAGGATTAGCTGATAGAATAGTTAAAGCCCCTCGAGATTTAGCATGGGTTGAAATAGCTGCCACATCTTCAATAACACCAAAAAAATTCGGCGATTGCACAAGTACAGCTGCTGTTTCCTCATCGATCAAACGAATTGCTTGCTCAATATCTAGCCTTCCTTCACTATTGTGAGGAATCCACTCTATCTGCGTCGCATGGTTATTCAAGAATTGTTCTATCACAGCTCGATAATGAGGATGGACTGATCTTCCTACAACGACTTTATTTCTTCCTTTATTCAATCTCAGCGCCATCAAAAGAGCTTCCGCACAAGCAGAGGCTCCGTCATACAATGATGCGTTAGACACATCCATTCCTGTTAACGCACAGATAGCTGACTGATATTCAAAAATAGCCTGCAGCATCCCTTGAGATGCTTCCGGTTGATATGGAGTGTAGGATGTTAAAAATTCAGATTTTGAACAAACAAATCCAACAAGTGCTGGAATATGGTGCTCATAAGCTCCGCCCCCAAGATAACAACTGAGATGTTGAAAGGTGTTCTCTGCTGCAATCGTTTGCATCAGAGCCATTCCTTCAAATTCCGATACCCCATCATCTTCTTGTAGTCCAGCTAAAAGAAGATCTTTCGGTATATTGCAAAAGAGTTCTTCGACAGACCTTATCTTCAGGGCTGCAAGCATCGCATCGACTTGGACTCGTTGGTTAGAAATAAAATCCATAAGCTTTAAAACTATTTATTAATTTGCGATTGATAAGCTTCTTTATCCATAAGGGAGTCGAACTCTTCCGGATTAGACAAAGATAACTTAAAAAGCCATCCATCTTTTTCAGGAGAGTTGTTAACCATCTCGGAAGCCGTTCCTAACAAATGATTCACTTCTATGATTGTTCCTGAAACAGGAGCATAAACATCAGCTGCAGCTTTAGTTGACTCCAAAACAACAGCTTCTTGACCTTTTTTAACTACACTACCAACCTTTGGCAACTCGACGTAAACGATATCACCAAGCTCTTTTTGAGCATAATTTGTAACCCCAACTGTACCGATGTTTTTTTCAACACGGATCCACTCATGCGACTCTGTAAATTTCACAATATTCCTCCATGACTAATAGACATGTTGCAACATGTCTAATGACCAACTGTTCCTATAAAGGGAAGGCTCACGACTTTTGCCGGACAAAGATTTTGCCTAATTTGAATGTCTAAACTATCGCCAACATTTAATTTTTTCTCCACCGAAATAATTGCTATCGATTGCTGCAACATTGGAGAGTATGTCCCTGAAGTTACCTGTCCAACGGGTCTACCGTTATAAAAAACAGGATATCCTTCCCTAATAACCCCTTTTTCTATCAACACAATCCCATATTGATTTCGTTTTTTCTTTAGCTTCTCCAAGGTCTCTAACGCTCGTTTTCCAAGAAAATCAGATTTATTCCACTTAATTGTCCATGCCGATACCGTCTCTGTTGGAGCCATCGTCTCACTAAGCTCATGCCCATAAAGGGCATATCCCATTTCCAAACGGAGGGTGTCTCGCGCCCCAAGCCCGACCGGCTGAATATGAAATTCTTGTCCCTTCTCTAATAAGATCTCCCACAATGAAACAATAGTCTGATTTTCTGCATAAATCTCCACACCGCCAGCTCCGGTGTATCCTGTATTGGCGATCACAACTTCTTTCCCTCGATAATTTTCTGAAATAAATTCCATCCGCTTTAATGCTGAAGCTTTTGGAAATATCTTAGAAATCAATGAGATGGCGTTGGGCCCTTGTAAAGCTAAAATACCATCTTCGACAAACCTTTCTGTAATGATGACGTCTTTCCCGACAGAATAGTGCAATAAATGATTCAAATCTTTTTGTCGATTACTCGCATTAACAACAATAAAAAATTTGGTCTCTGATTGACGATAAACGATCAAGTCGTCCAGGCACATTCCCGCTTCCGTACACCACACGGTATATGTTGCTGTTCCATCTTTTTTGCCAGCAATTTGATTTGTCGAAAGATAATCAAGCAGCGCTTCAGCCCCAAGTCCTTCAACACAAATCCGACCCATATGTGAAACGTCAAAAATGCCGACATGCTGTCTTACTACTTGATGCTCTTGAAGAATTCCCTTATATTGTAAGGGCATCTCCCATCCACCAAAGTCAATTAATTTTGCGCCTAAAGCGCGATGATGTTCATAAAGTTGCGTCCGCATCTTCACCTATTCCAAAAATTCCTCGAATTGTAAGGTATTCAGAAGTTGGTATAATTAAGGTTTAGATGTTTTGCAAATGATTTTTTTAGAAATATCGTCAATCAGCGTCTCTCTCATCGTTCCAGCTGTTTTATAACCTCCACAACAACTGATAATGGCATCATTGATTTGACTTTGCAGCCAGCTTGGATCAGCTGACACGAGGGCTTGTTTCAAAGAGATGTATAACTTCTGTTGAATTATTTTAATTTGTTTAATGAGATCTACACCTCTATCAACAACTTTGGAATCGCTAATTTTATAAATCCCTGCTAAGTCATCAGGAGATATATCATCCCCCTTCAAACTGCCTCGAATCAAATCTAAATAAAATTTCGCGATCGGATGCTTTATCAACCCCGACTCTGTCATCAAATATTGGAAAATTGCCAAATTGCCTGAAGAACATTCTAAGATAAAATCTTCAACAGCATTGAAATCGAAATCCTGACTTTTGAGCGGTTTGATACTTCGTAGCTGAAACTCATGATCGATCATGAAATGAGAGGTCGAAAAATGAACAGGTGTTTGATTTTTTTTAATCAACGACTTAAGAAAATTGACCACACCTCGCAATACGATGGTATCTTCAAAAAATATACCAGCCTCAGTACTACCCCATTTAATCGTATTCAACGATTGCAATTTCTCCATCAAGGCTATCCGGCCATCTTCAGATATTTTCAGAAAATGAACGGGTTTTAACCCTAAATCACAACACCCTTGCATTTGTCTATCTCTCAATGAGAGAATCGCACAGTTTTGCCCTATCACTGCAACCTGGGTAGGTTGCCCTTCAATGGAATAAACGTGTGTCAAATCCGATGGATAACCAAGAGAATGTATTTCTTCACCTAAAATAATATCGGTTCCGATTTTGTCACCTTTTCGCAGTCCCTTACGCCATGCTGTATGCTCCGGATCCTCTTTAAGAAGAACGCGGCAGCCTCTCTCTAAAAGATGCAATTCCAAGGTACTGAGATTTTTCCTTCGACTTTCATCAGATTCACCTTCTCGCTTAAATTGGATGCTGAGAGCTTCAAAAGCCCGATGGATAGGGTCGACTTCAGGGTCGATCTTATTTAGCCAAGAAATCCACCTGGTCATCTCTTTGCTATCTTCACTCCTAAGGATTTTTCCCATTAAAATTTTATTAAAAATTTCAAGCGGAAGAGCATTTCCTGTAACACCTTCCATATCGATAATTTTTTGACACTCTTTCAACGCTTTAATGGAAGGAGATATAAATAAGACCTTAAGATCGACAATACCATCCAACGGTAATGGTGAATACCGCTGTACTATATCAAGAAACTGCCCTGCCACACCATTCCACTTCGTAATTTCTTTACGAGCTTCACAATAATCATCTTCATTTACAGGATAACCTTCTCCAGTTTTCCTAATATACTCCTGATATGAAATAAGATGCTGCTTAACAGAGGAAAATTGACGGTGGAAAGCATCGCTTGTCTTAACAAGTGCTTTATTAAGGGCTGTGGAACAAGATATTGTTTGATTAACTCTATAAAAAAATGTCCATACACGGCCCAACCAGTGCCTTGAATCATAAATTCTTGTTCCAAATGAATTGGCTACAAGAGGGAAAGAGACGGAAGACTCCTCATTGGAATATCTAAGCCCTCGATAAATCTCACGTAAATTGTGTTCTAAAGAAATTTGAATCATTAGACCTCTTGCATAATTCAGGATTCGTCGATTTTCGGGATTATTTTGACCGCTTTTCGATTCAAATTGCAGGGGGCATATACTGCTTCTTGTTGAAAGTTGGAGTTTTAGCTGCTTCAAAGCCCCGGGATTCGACGATCGTAAAGCTAGCTGTATTGAA
>JBAWZJ010000108.1:0-6947 GCA_037143085.1 Parachlamydiaceae bacterium
GGAGCTTTCAAGCTAGCCAAAATTTTCCAAATTTCAACTGGAACCAGTATATACTGCTTCTTGCTGAAAGTTGGACTTTTTAGCTGCTTCAAAGCCCCGGGATTGAACAGATCGTGTTGAGGGTCATATTGGCAATATTACCCCCAACGCGTATGAATTTAGAAGGAAAGTTAAATTTTAAAGACCAAACATACTGAGGTTTGGCATTCCCGTGGGCATTGCAGACATCGACTGCTCTTGCAATTTTTTAATCGCATCGCCATAGGCTGACTTGATCAAATCTTGCAAACCTTCAATATCTTCAAGATCAACACACTCAGGCTTAATCCGAAGATTTTTCATTTCATACTCTCCACTTAATGTGAGTGTCACCAATCCATTCCCAGCCGAGCCTGAAACTTCTGTTTCTTGCATTTTATTTTGCATCTGACTTAGTTGCGCTTGCAAAAGCTTCGCTTCTTTCTTTTTCTTTGCAAATCCAGATCCCATATTCAATACCTATATTTTTTTGACTGTTCCTTCAAGCTCCACTGCAGCAAAATGCAGAAGAGTATCATAATGACTTTGTTGATGAGGGGCTATGCCTTCAGGTTTAGAACTTCCTACGCTCGAAGGTGCTTCTTTTTTAACTTTTACAACCGCTTCGACTGGTGCCGTATCAACCTTCGGCTTGATCTCGACAATTGGAGCCGGTGCTTTTTCTTTCTTGTTTTTGATTCCTAGCTCTGCAGCAGAAGGTGTAGGATCTTCCGTGATCCACTTTTGAGGTGGCTGCACAATCTGCTGCGCAGTCATGGGTTCTTTAGACTGCTGCGCAGTCATTGGTTCCTTAGGCTGCTGCACCGCCACTGGACCCTTAGGCTGCTGCACCACTATAGGTTCTTGTTGAACACTTTTAGGAATCACCACAGGCTCTACTTTTTCAATTGGCTTTACTGGCAGTGCCACTGTCTCTGCATCGTCAGGAATACCTTTGACTTCTGAGGCTATACTCACCGCCTGTTCGAGTTCTGCTAAGCGACGCACCAAGAAGCCAACAGGGATACGCTGGTGAATCCTCATAACATGCAGTAAAATAGCTTCAAGGGCCAGGCGTCCGGAAGAGTTGAAACGAATCTGATTTTGCGCTTCGATCAGATAGTCCAAAATCGTCATACACTGCTCTTGAGTATACAACTTTGCTGATGCTTCATAGCGAGGTTTATCCGTCTCAGAGATCGATAAAAACGGCACGTCTGTGCCTGTCATCTTGACAAGAAGAAGAGTCCGGAAGTGTTCTGTCATGCTCTCTACAAATTGAGCCACATCCTTCCCTTCGGAAAAAATCTGATGTGCGATTTCAAAAGCAAATGACAACCGCCCTTCCTTCCCTGCCTGATCGATGGCAAAAAGAGAATCTTTAGGCATAATACCCAACACATCATGGATCACCTGCGTTGTGATTTTCCCTTCATGAAAGGCGATGATCTGGTCGAATAGAGATTCAGCATCACGCAACCCTCCTTCCGCTCGTTGAGCTAGAAGGTGTACCGCCTCTTTTTCTATCTCTATACTCATGTCTTTGGCGATACGCTCTAGCTTCGACTTAATCTGTTCAAGAGGAATTCTGCTCAGATTGAATCGTTGGCAACGGCTTAAAATTGTCGGTAATACCTTATGAGGTTCCGTCGTAGCAAAAATGAACAGAACTTTTGCTGGCGGCTCTTCCAACGTCTTCAGTAGAGCATTAAATGCCTCTTTAGTGAGCATGTGAACTTCGTCGATGATATAGATCTTATATTTTCCCGCCGATGACGCATACCCGACAGTCTCATTGATTTGACGAATATCATCAATACCTCGATGGGATGCGCCATCGATCTCCATGACATCAAGGGAGTTGCCCGAGCCAATTTCTTTACAGGACGAACAGTGGTTACAAGGCTCTCCCGCAGGCGTTGGATTTTGGCAATTGAGCGCCTTGGCAAAAACCCGAGCTAATGTCGTTTTCCCTGTTCCTCGCGAGCCGCAAAATAGGTAAGCGTGGGCTATTCGCCCCATTTTTATCGCATTTTTCAACGTTGTGACAATCGGGTCCTGACCTAAAACCTCAAGGAATGACTGGGGACGGTATTTTCTTGCTAGAACCTGATAAGGAGCCATAATATCAACCAAGTTAAATTCTGAAACAGAAAACCAATTTTTGAACAGCGTTCAGTATGCTGACAAGTGTAACGTTTAGAGTCAAAAAAAGCAATCTATGCTATACAATGATGTCATCTACAATCGATTCAGCAACACTATCTAATTCTTCAATCAATGATCGTATTTTCGGCAAGGCTATCACATTCACAAGGCTTTCTCTAAACCCCTTATCTTCTATATCAAGGGACAATCGATCTATCATCGAAGATAAGGGTAAAACCTTACTGATATCCTCATTGATTGCTGCAGTCATCTTGGTAAGAAATCGACGAGTTCTTTCACCTACATCAGGTAAAGCCACTTGATGAACAGCCTTTGCAAACTCTTGAACCGTCATATCTCTAGCACTCATCAGAGTCATAATGAGATCATTGACAATCTCCGATGTTACTTTCGTTAATTTTTTAATAACTAAGAGCTGCCTCTCTGTTAAGAGCGGTTTACTTTCATTGAAAAGGATTTGTTCGACGACCTCTTTTGAAGGAGCTTGATGCTTCTCTAAAATGATATCGCAATAACATTTCATAACGGTATTTTTAACCTTATGAAAATCAGCAAAATTTTTCTGAGAAATCGTCTGCTCACTTTTAAACCGATCTTTAATACATCCGAGCGTAATGATAGAAATGACGGCGCTAAGAACATGCTCCCAAAAGGTTTGCGAGATAACGACAATATGAACATTTTTTGCATTGTCCATATCTCCATTGATTTTAACCCTTCCCCATCTGCCAATGGTTTTCCAGTTACCTTCAATATGTTGAGATAAGTCGTTTACCGAAAAAAACAGATCATTTTTTATCATAGCCTATTATCCCTTCAGTCCTTCCCAAGCATGAGCAACCATATCTATAATTGAGGGGTAACGAGGCTTCCATTTCAGTTCCTGCTCAGCTCTTTTCGATGAAGAAACAAGGGTGCACGGATCCCCAGCTCGCCGCTTTCCCTCGATAGCATGAACTTTCAAACCCGTAACAGATTCCGCTGCGGCAATCACTTGTCTGACAGTAAACCCATTTCCATTCCCCAAATTATAATGCAATGAGGTGTTATCCTTTATTAGCTTTTCCATTGCTAAAATATGGGCCGCTCCCAAATCTTCCAGATGAATATAATCTCTAATGCATGTCCCATCAACCGTCGGATAATCTGTCCCATAAATAGTGAACGATCTGGATGGATCCTTCAGATGCCTAAGGATTTGAGGAATAAGATTACTCTCTTTAGTCTTAAAATTTTTAATTTCCCCTTCCGGATCTCCCCCAGCAGCGTTAAAGTAGCGCAGGCAGCAAGACTTGAGACCGTAGGCGGTATCGCAATAACCCAATATTTTTTCGACCATTAACTTCGTTTCTCCATATGGGTTGATTGGAGAGCAGGAATGATCTTCATCAATAAAAGGCTGTTCAGGCATTCCAAAAATAGCAGCTGTGGAGGAAAAAACCATCTTATCAACACCATGTTTTTTCATTGCGTCAATGAGATTGAGGGTGTGGCAGACATTATGCCTCATATACTTCGTCGGATTCATGACAGATTCTCCAACCTCGATGAGTGCGGCAAAATGCATCACCACGGAAATTTTGTAGTTGCTGAATACTGCGTCGAGATCCTCCGGATTGGCAAGATCTCCTTTGACAAAGGTCCCATATCTTACAGCTTCCCGATTCCCAGAAGAAAGGTTATCAAAAACTATTGGATAATAGCCGCTTTTGAATAACATTTTTGTCACGTGGGATCCGATGAATCCGGCTCCACCGACAACAAGAACATTAAGCGAAGGCATAGGTTTATCTCCTTATCTCGACGTTGTACGATTTTAAAACTAACCTTTGGGAAAGCTCCTCTCTCAAGGCTTCGTCTAAAAATTGTACAAATCCGAACTTATAAAAGGAACAGATTAGATTAAATCAACCTATATACACAAGTTTTCCATGAAGAACTCATCTCACGCGAGCTCGATAGAGGGAGCTTTCGCTTCAGCCGAAATACCACTCTCTTTGCGTAAGGTGAGTGAAAAATTATCCCTCACTTTCGAGTTGATAATAATAGTAATTTCTTTTAAAACTAGTGAAAATGCCCCAAGGAGAATGTTTATGAAAAGATCCCTTCTATTACTCACCCTATGCTTCAACCTTCTTCTTGTTCAACAATGCCAGGCGGCGAGCAGTAGCCCGACACCTCAACAGCAATTCACTTTAGATCACCCTTCCGCTTCCGACCAATCCTCACATGACCCTTTGACTACCTCTGAACCCCTTTTAAGATACCCGACACAAACGCCTACTATGACTACCGTTCAGCCGCAGCCGCAACCACAACCGCAACCTACCCCTAAAGCGGTTCCATCAATACAACAGGCTCCGGAAGTGATTACCGAAAACTATAATACACCTGGATACAACTATTCTGGCTCCGGCTTGACACCTTCAGACCCATGCTGTCATTCTCCTCCTCCTGAAGATGGACCTTGCGGAGACAACTACAGACTTTACTGCCACTACCGCCCTTGCTACTTCTATTCAACACATTGCGAGTATGTCCCTGAGTATGAATATCAACCTTGTTGCCGCTATATCGAAGAGAAATACAACGAGACACGCACAAGGATGGTCAAGCAATATTACACAGAAGAGGAATGTCGCCTAGTTCTCGACTATTATACCGAACCTTGCTGGCAATATGTCCAGTGCTACAACGAAGAAACGTGTTGTTACGAAGAGGTGCCTCAGTATTATGAGGAAGAGTGCTGCCGCTATATCCCTGAGTACTATGAACAGACCTACTGTCAGGAAGTTCCAGAGTATTACGAAGAGGAATGTATCCGCTACGTGCCTCAATATTACTACATTTGCCATTGCAGATACCGCCCGCAATACACCTATCAAAAACAGTGTGAGTACGTCCCTCAGTACTACTACAAAAAAGAAGGGACATGCGATACGAAAGAAATGTTTATCGCACCTTGCCGTTAAAAAGAGGGAATAAAACCGTGACATTTTGACCGAAGCTCCCATTGAGATCTCCGGCTAGTGTTTTTATTTATTGCTTAGCGCTTTCGTTGCACAAAAACCCATCTCGTAAGAGATCTTATTAAATTGATAACTGAATTCATAGCAAGTGGCTAAATGATTCTTCTTGTTATGGACTTCATTGAACGCATCAAAAAAACTATTGGCAATGTTATTAAAATCGAATTTCCCAAAAAAACCATCATACATGCCACTGATTTGTTTACCGATACAGTCTTTATAATTTATACTGCACCGTGTTGTAGCTTTTGCGCTTCCGCAGCTTGAGAAAAAGCCTTTGACAGAATTGACAGTTCCATTCATCACAGATTTATAATCGTGAAAAGCTGTTGTGATGTGATTTGTAAAAGCATCTTGAACAGGTTCTTGCAGCGCTGTCATTGACGGTTCTTGGATAATATTCTGAGGGATCATTACGCTGACCGGCAAGGAGAAAGTCGTTGGTACTACTGGAGGTTCAATGGGGGTTAGGAGTGCAGGACATATTTTTTCGTCGAATAAAGTTTGAATTTTTTCATAGAAATCTTGAGAAGAGTAGTTTGTCTGTGGGATTGGCAGAGAAGGAATTGTGGGGCTCTCTTGTGACGATTGTAGGCTTGTGTAAGCGTAGTAAGCGATAGAGGCTAATCCTATTGTGCCAATCGCAGCAATAGCTACATTTTTCACTGTCATACAGCTTCGTAGCCATTCTAGTTTACTAATATTGGGTTGTTCATTTTGGCGGGAGGGCGCTCGTAGTATTTCGGAAGCCTCAATAAAATCTTCTGGTGGAGTGTTGGTTTTTGGCATGGTTAACGAAGAGGAGTCTTCTGATGCAGAGTTTATTTCATTGGTGAACCCTGTTTGAGCCTGTGGAAATTCTTGTTGTTCGTCAAGTATGGAATCTTCATTTGAGAGGTCTTCCTCCTGACTTATTTCCTTCTCTACAACAACCTCCGTCGTTGCCTCTTCTTGTGTGGACAGGTCATCTTTTGTGACGAGGACGATTTTTTCTGTCTTATCAAATGGTACTGGAGATTCCCTCTTTACATCTGATGGGGATCTTGTTTCATTAGAGAACTCTGTTTGAGCCTGTGGAGATTCTTGTTGTTCGTTAAGTGTGAAATCTGTATTTGGGAAGTTGTCCTCCTGGCTTGTTTCTTTCTCTACAATAGCCTCTGTCGTTGTCTCTTCTTGTATCGACAGATCATCTTGTGTAACGAGGACGACTTTTTTTGTTGCGTCAAATAGTGTCGGAGATTCCGTCTTTAAATTAGATAAGATCTGAGAAGCAATCGTTTCGATCATATCGCCAAAACCGGTGTCATACTGCGTTAATTTGATTTTTTGTGAGATAATACGGAGAGCGTTCACATCATTTTCTGTCTGAATTAAGCCTTGATTTTCACGGAGTGTTGTGGCGAGCCTCGATGCGACGATGTTTCGGTCGGTGATTTCAATGGTTACAGTTTTTCCAAAAAAGCGGAGAGCTGAATTAAAAAGGATAGAAAGTTTTAACGTAATATCATCGAAAAAAGTGTTGGTTGATTTAAATTTTCCACCTTTATCGATGTAAAGTATTCTTCCAGAGCTAAACGTTTGTATAGAATTATTAAAAAATTGAGAGTTATTTTCTATCATAAGCGTAATTCCTTAGTTTATTTTTGACAATAACACCTATTCTATAAGAAAAAATATATAAAATCAATAAAAAACAGTAAAAAACAGTAAAATGTAGCGGCAAAATAGAAA
>JBAWZJ010000109.1:0-6940 GCA_037143085.1 Parachlamydiaceae bacterium
GAGAAATTTTGGCTAGCTTGAAAGCTCCCGCGATTTTTCAATCCCGGGGCTTTGACGCAGCTAAAATTCTCATATTGAACTATGAGCGGTATAGATGAAATTTTCTAAGATGGTTAAGGGAGGATTATATGCTGTGCAGATCATTATACACCGTTTTACTGCTTTGTTGGGGTTTTTCCCTTTATGGCTTACAAGTGAATGTTAACAACACTACTAATCGAGTGGTGTATGTAAAATTTGCTGGCAACAATTTGGTCGTAGATAATACTGACGAGGTGATTCAACCGAATTCAAACCAACCTTTCAACCTCACTAGCGTGTCGTCAGGGCGTATCTATTTGTCCTATGATGTTCCCCTTTCTTCCAATGCCCCTGATGGTGCCAACCCATCTGACCCCGATTATGCTAAGAGGTTTGATAAAATAGAGCTGACATATGCCAATGGTGCTGGAATGGCAAACTTAACGGCTGTAGATTTTTACGCGATTCCATTTTTGTTGCAAACCGAGATCCAAAACCTGATCGTCAACCAATTCACCCTCGATCCAAAAACAACTGGCACTGAGCTCACTCAGGCAATTTTAGGATTATCCTCGAAAACAACCAAGTCCGCGATCAAAAATTCAAATGAAATTGTACGGGTCTTATCACCTGTAAAAGCACCCACTGGTTATAAAAGTTTACAGTCTTACATAACTTCAACGTTGGGAAGTAGTCTGGAGATTAAAGGGAATTATTTCTCCAGCAACGGCTATATCCCTTACGACTATACCGGGAGTATCTCCGCAGATGCCATCACCCTTGCCATGTCGGGAAATCAGACATTGACAATTCCCACAAAGGAACTCGTTAACATAGCAGGGGATGTGAATTCCAATGCGATTTACACCTGCAATGGTGTTTATTATTTGAGCGGCAGTGGCACGGCTCCTCACTACGTGTCTGAAAATGATTTCTATGCGGCTGTCTACCGTGATGTCATTAGTGGCTATAACTTCGGCTATATTGGTGGAAAATACGGAAATAACAGCCTCAATTGGTGGGGGAATCTGCCTTATGCCTCTGCTAACACAAACTATAACCTGTACGCGGATGTCGTCAACCGTCTTTATCCAGGAGCCTACGGATTTCCCTTCTCTGACCGACAGAAGAATCTGCTTGCCGATCTTGGAGGAATGGTGGATGCTTTAACGATTACAGTGCTTCAAGATAACGCAGTACCGCCAGTACAGCCAATCCCGGGAGTATTGAATCCTCAGACGGGTTCGGTAGTATTCAATGCGGTCTTAATTTCAGAAAACGATATACAGGATGCGCCATTTACATTCGGTGGTAACCAAATGAAGGCGGGATGGATCAATAACTATCATGGAGGTCCGCAAACGAACTTAAAAAATGGCAAAGCTGCGCAGATTCAGAGTGTAAATGCTCAGGATGGCTATAACAGGTACGAGCTTGTCTTTGGGCGCAATAAGTATACGGTCATTGTGAGGGTCGTCATTGGCAAAATCACCATAGCTACTATTGCTGGTGGCGGTAATGCGAACTGGGCATTGCCAAATCTCTTCATTGGTGGGCTTCAAACGAATTGACATAAGGGACGAAGGGCAGGTTCAAAAATATAAGCAACTCCTTGTCGTCTTCCCCAAGCTGTCAAAAAATCGGTTAAGGAATATCGGACATGAGTTAAAGCGTTCGTAGAAAACGCAGGATCCATGCAACAAACTTCTTGAGTTTCTGGGTCGTAACCGGTGACAACAAGCAAGTGGCCGGATTCATAAGGAAGAGCCGCCCTCTTTAAAGGACCCTTCACACTCACAACAACAGGATAGCCCTGAATCAATTTATCGATAATTTGATCGAACTTTGTGAGATGGGCGACATAACAGTGCCACGATTTGCCAAGTACATGAGCCGCTTCTGCCGTATTCAAAATCCAGTTTCCGTAGATATCAAAGGTTGAATCTAAAACAGCTGCTGCAAATTTAACCGGAGAAAGATCAATACATCGTGATAAAAAACGTATGACAGCAGTGGTGGAGGTTGGTGAACATAAACGAGAATTTTCAACAAGAGACTGGGATAACGTCATCTGAGAAAGACCCGGAAATTCTAATTTTACGACCTTATTATCGAAAAAAACAGTGGAACTAACAGCATGTCTTTTACGGTCAATAGCAGAGGCGTGTAATACCCTAAATTTCTCTAAGGAGGCTTCTTCATTTGCTATCAAGCGAACTCTAAACCCACTAGCCTTATTATCTCCCAAAACTTCAACAATATCTTGATAAACCTGCACTCCAAAATCTGGTGAACATTTTTTGAATGTATATTGATCAAATGCTCCCCAAAACGCATAATCTAACCAAGGAGACCAATCTGTGGTGAATAAACTCGCTTGGATTAAGTACGATCCATTTGAGGGTCTTTCCACTTCCCAGGAGATAATCAGCTCGTCAAATGGAGTTAATAGCGTTTCTTCCCAAATGAACACTCCTTTTGTTTTCTCCTCTTCCAGAAGATCCCGGTGGAGCAATTGGCTTGCTGAAATTTGAAAATTTACCACTGTCATAGCGATGCCTAAATCCTGTTTTTTTGATAACGCGACTTTTTACAATTTTTAGACGAAGTCTGGAGAAAGTTCCTCTCCAAGGAGAGGTTTAAAATTTGTACAAAGTCGCGGATAATACTAGCATTATAATAGATTTTATAGTACAATAAGTCTCTTTAAGAAACCTTAAAAGGAGCCCCCTTTTGAACTTATCTTCGATATTAAGAGTATTTAGTCCGGCACCATTTGCGCCCGAAATAACCGACGAAAGTGAAGTTAAAACCGGTTATAACTACTGGCGCCATAGAATGTTCTATTCGATGTTGATCGGTTATGCTTTCTACTATTTATCTCGAAGAAGCTTCACGTTCGCCATGCCGGGTTTGATTGCCGATTTAGGCTTCGACAAAAGTCAGCTTGGAATCCTCGCTAGTGTACTGTCTATCTCATATGGAATGAGCAAATTCGTAAGCGGAATCTTAGCCGATAGATCCAATCCCCGCTATTTCATGGCTCTAGGATTATTTATTACCGGTATCTGCAATATCTGCTTCGGATTGTCCAGTTCCCTTATGATGTTTATTGTTTTCTGGGGCGCCAACGGTTTCTTTCAAGGCTTCGGTTGGCCAGCCTGTGCACGCTCTCTCACAAATTGGTATTCAAAGTCGGAAAGGGGTGCTTGGTGGTCTTCTACAAGCGTCGCTCATAATCTGGGAGCCTTCGTGACCCCTTGGATTGTTGGCTTCTGTTTACAATTTTTCGGCTGGCGTGCAGGGATGTACATTCCAGGCGTATTGTGCTTCGCCGGCGCTTTCTTTTTAATCAATAGACTGAGAGACACACCACAATCTTTAGGCCTACCTCCCGTAGAAAAATTCCGCAACGATTACCAAGAAAAACAGAAGGATGAGAACGACCAACAACTATCCACTGGTCAGCTATTAAAAAGCGTTCTTTCCAACAAATACATTTGGCTTTTAGCTATAGCTTATTTCTTCGTCTATGTCGTCCGCATGGGTATCGCTGACTGGACGGGTCTTTTCTTGTATGAAGTGAAAGGGTATGGGGCTTTGGGTTCAAGCGGAACATCATCGCTCTTCGAAGCTGGAGGCTTTTTCGGCTGCCTTTCTGCTGGGTGGATGTCCGACCGCCTTTTCGGAGCACAAAGAGGCCCCGTATGTGTTTTATTTGCAGTAGGAATACTCTCTAGCATACTCCTTTTCTGGGTTGTTCCTCCAGGTTATGTCGCACTAGATTGGATATCGATTTTCTTAATGGGCTTTACCGTATTTGGACCTCAAATGCTCATCGGAATTTACGCTTCTGAATTATGTCATAAAAAAGCAGCGGCAACGGCCAACGGGTTTGTTGGATGGATAGCTTACATTGGTGCTGCTGTTTCTGGATATCCCATGGGTCTCGTGATCGACCAGGCTGGCTGGACTGGCGCATTTATCGTCTTATTTGCCTGTTCGTTAATCCTCGTTTTATTGCTTCTCCCCCTATGGAATGTGACTCGTTCACCTGCAGAATTAAAGGGAACACCGGCAACGAGTTAAAATGAAAAAGCCCTCAAGTCTGATTTCCTTTATTTGGAAATTTTTAAGTGCACAGCAATGGACTTTCTTTTTTCTTTTTCTTCTTTCACTAACTTGGGGTATCGAGTCTACTTTATGGCCTTACCTCTTGCGTTTGATTATCGATACACTAACTCACTACGAAATAGACAGATCAAATGCCTGGATAGGTCTTAAGTGGCTTGTTTTTGCAGGTATTGGTTTGTGGATCGTTGTAGAATTTCTCTGCCGCCTGCGCGATTTTTTACGCGCCCGTGCATTACCTCAATTAGAGGCAAGCATCCGCATGGCAATGTTCGACCACATCCAACATCATTCTCCAAAATATTTTAACGAACACTTTGCCGGAAGTTTATCAAATAAAGTTAATGACATGACCACTCATGTGGCCTCAATCATAGACAATATCATGATTTTCATTCCTACCATTGCTGCATCCATCTTAATTCTCTTCTATTTTTCTCAAGTGAATATCCTATTTACTCTGATTCTCGCTTGCTGGATTGCAGCCCATTTTGCTATTTGCCTATTTTTTTCGACCAAATGTGTGAGTTACTCCAACATTCACAGTGAAGTGCGCAGCACTCTTGCGGGGAAAATTGTCGATAGCCTCACTAACAATTTTGCTGTTAATCTCTTTTCCCGATTCAAATTCGAAAAAATGCGCATTGCTTCATATCAAAAGATAGAGCAAGAGAAAAATTATCAAGCTGAATACTACGTCGTACTCATGATGATTTCCCTCTCATGCCTTTTCCTGATAGGAACGATCACATTGAATGGTTTCTTGATTTTGTTTTGGATCCAAAATAAAATTTCTACAGGGGAAGTTGTTCAAGTTTTTAACACAACGTTTAACGTACTGATGTGTTTATGGGTCACAGGGACTCTCATGCCTCAGTTTTTCAAGTCAGCAGGAATCGCAACTCAGGCATTCTCCGTCATGCAAGATCCTCAAGATGTCATCGACTCACCTCATACACCACCTCTCGTCGTGACAAAAGGAGAAATCGTCTTTGAAAATGTATCCTTTCGTTATGGGGATAAAAAATTATTTAACGACAAATACCTCCACATCAAAGGGGGAGAAAAAGTAGGACTGGTGGGATATTCGGGAGCCGGAAAATCAACTTTCGTCAATTTAATTTTACGTTTCTACCCGGTCGAAAAAGGAAAAATATTGATTGATGGGCAAGACATCGCTCATGTCACACTTGACTCCCTACACAAACAAGTCGCTCTTATCCCGCAGGACCCTGTTCTTTTTCATCGAACTCTTGAAGAGAATATCCACTACGGCAATATCGATGCATCCAAAGAAGAGGTATTCAAAGCCGCTAAACTCGCAAATTGCGATGAATTTATAACGAAATGTCCTAACGGATACGCCTCGCTCGTTGGAGAACGTGGAACAAAGCTATCAGGCGGAGAGCGACAAAGAATCGCCATCGCTCGTGCCATGCTTGCCGCTTCCCCAATCCTCATTCTCGATGAGGCGACATCTTCCCTCGATTCCGTCACCGAAAAATATATCCAAGACAGCCTAGACAATCTCATGGAGAACCGCACAACGATTGTCATTGCCCACCGTCTCTCAACATTGTCAAAAATGGACCGTATCCTCGTCTTCAATGAAGGGAAGGTTGTAGAAGAGGGAACACACCAAAGCCTAATGGCTAGGGGTGGTCACTATGCCCGGATGTGGCAGATGCAGGCGGGCGGCTTCCTTCCAATCTTGGCCTAATTAGTCAAACAGTCTTAGATACCGAGCAACAACAAGGTGTTTCAACCTTATTGAACAACCTTCCACCAAGATCTTTTCCTATAGAGACAGATTCCCGCCCCACAAAAAAACCAAGGAAAAGACCACAAAAAGGAACATAAAATTTGGGATCATGCCTCATATGGGCTCCGATAAATGCTGCTGTAGCTAGTGTTCCTATCGGAGGAGGGAAACGCATCCCTGCAAGAAAATCCATATATCCTTGCGCACACACAGGCTTGCTTTTCCCTTCAGGATACATCACTTTATGCTGAATATAACGACTCGCTGCATATGCGGCGCCGGCAATAGTGCCTATAGTGAAAGAAACAGCAAAATAAACAGGATCTATAACGACAGCAAAAACAGCAATAGCAATACGACATATCGTGTCGACTTGTTTTATCCACGGATGAACCACCTCATCACTCTGGCAACAGCTTGAAATAGGATTCCGAGAATCCTCAGAAATTAGTGGTGTTGAAAAAATACTCATGATGCTAGCCTATAGTTAAAAGATAATACAGACTATACACACCTACTATTTTTTTGATAATGATTCATAAACAATTCAACGGGATCCATTGGCTTGAATTTGAGCTGCTAGCAGATTGTCCTCTCATACATGGTTGTTTCATGCGCCACGGAGGACACAGCACCGGAGAATTAAGTAGCCTAAACCTAGGTCACCGCGTCGGCGATGCCCCCGAAAACGTGGAAGCCAATTTCAAAAAAATAAAAGAGGCTTTGTCTTTACAAGAGATTGTATGTGCCAAAATATGTCATGGAGATGCTGTAGAGGAAATTAACACATCACACACTCCTTTAAGCGATGGCTTAATGACACGCACTGAAAATTTAGCTATTTCTATCTCTCAAGCCGACTGCCAAGCAGCCATATTTTACGACCCCATCAATCATGCGATCGCAAATGTCCACTCCGGATGGCGCAGCAGCGTCTTAAACATCTATGAAAATACCGTTAAAAAAATGAAATCATCGTACGGCTCCCGTCCTGAAAATTTACTCGTCTGCATCTCGCCAAGCCTC
>JBAWZJ010000110.1:0-6930 GCA_037143085.1 Parachlamydiaceae bacterium
CCACCGACCCACGTAGAAGTTGAGGTAGCATTAACAACATCGGGAGTGATCGTGAAAACGATCCCTGCGCATATGCAATTGAAAATCGTCGACAACTTTTTTTTGGATAAATTTTTTCTTTTTTTCACTTTTTGACCTCATTCAGAACTCTTGTGGTATAAGACAAAAAAGATATACATGTCAAAATTTTTGAACTTATACCGAACGTTATTCAAAAGTTGGCGTTTCTAGCACGTCAAAGCCTTGGGATTGAAAAATCGTGTTGAGGGTTATATTAACCCTCAACACGATTTGTTCAATCGCGGGAGCTTTCAAGCTAGCCAAAATTTTCCAATTTTCAGCTGGAACCAGTATATCCCTTTAAAAATTTTCGTCGATTTTTGGGCAGGTTCTTGATTGATAATCCCTTTTTTGATACACTCTTGTTTATTGTCATCAATCTAAAATTGGCTAAAAATGTCCTTAATAACGACTTCTCTTTCGACCTCTACCTTCACGACCGGCCCCCGCCGGTAAAACTCCCTGCTGTCTTTATTTTAGATTCCCCAAACCAATTTATAGAGAGTTTCCATGTTCCGTAAAATGCCATTTATTTTGTTAGCCATGACAATCATCGCTGTGATCGCGAATTCCTGGCTCCCTATCGAATACAAGTCAGCCTTGTATGCCGCCAGTCTATCACTGAAAGAAGTGATCATCTTTATGCTGCCACTGCTTATTTTCAGCCTTCTTTTTAAAACATCTCTGCAACTGGCAAGAACGGCCTCCAAAATGATTTTGACGATTTTTGCTGCTGTTTGCGTGTCCAATTGTTTATCGACCTTAATCAGTTATTCTGCGGGCCTTGTTGCGTATGGTTTAGATTTGTCCATGAATTCACCATTAGAAAGTAATGCATTGAAACCTACGTGGCACTTTTCTCTTCCAAAGTTAATAGGAAACGATATTGCCATGTTTTCCGGATTAGCTTTGGGGATTCTTGTGGGACGCTTTAGACCAAATTTATCTACTACTATCCTCCCCTTCTTAGACAAACTTATTGCTATTCTTTTAAAGACATTTTTGTGCCTTATTCCCCTATTCATTGCTGGATTTGTCGTCAAAATGGCACATGACCAAGTCATGACGCTTATTCTAGAAAACTATAGTGTTGTTTTCCTCTTAGTCGCCTGCGCAGTCTTTTCGTATATTGCTTTGATTTATTTAATTGCGAATCAATTTCAAGGAGCAGCTTTTATTCGGAGTGTAAAAAACATGATCCCTGCCGCCATCGCCGGATTTGGAAGCATGTCAAGCGCCGCGGCGATGCCTTTAACAATTTATGGGACGGAAAAAAACTCAAAAAATCCCGATTTGGCCGGGTCCTTAATTCCAGCAACGGTGAATATTCACCTGATTGGAGACTGCTTTGCAATCCCTATATTTGCTTTTGCCGTATTAAAGAATTTTGGAGTAGCGGAGCCCTCATTTTTTGCTTATTTAATCTTTGTCGGTCATTTTGTTTTAGCTAAATTTTCTGTGGCAGCAGTTCCCGGAGGAGGGATTCTTGTGATGCTCCCTATCCTAGAAAGCGTATTGGGATTTAATGTAGAAATGTTGTCTCTGATTACGGCGCTCTATATCCTTTTTGACCCAATCATTACATGTGCTAACGTTCTTGGAAACGGAGGTTTTGCAATGATTATGTCCCGGTGGTTACCTGAAAAAGAGAGTGTTAAACCTAAAAACGGCAATTGAAGACGGTAAATAGACAGAGCCTTCTGCTTTAGGACCGTTTGTAGATTAAAATAAGAAGATTCCGAACGTGACTCAAATGCTGGCTTTCTAGCAGTGGGAAAAAACCCAGGAAATTTCCACGCTGCTAGAAACGCCAACTTTTGATGTTCTTTATATAAACAGCAGCGATAGCTGCTGTTAGATTATTTCTTTAGATGTTTAACGTAATTAACAACATCGCCGACAGTTTTTAGCTTTTCAGCATCAGCTTCAGAAATTTCGCAACCAAAACGTTCTTCGAGTGTCATCACGAGCTCTGTAAGATCTAGAGAATCTGCATTGAGGTCTTCAACGAATGATTTTGATAGAGTTACATCTTCTTTATCTACCCCTAGTTGTTCAACGATGAGGTCGATTACTTCTTTTTCTAATGTCATAATATTTTCCTTGCTAGTGAGGAAGCTATACCGAACATTATTCGGTATATAAAACTTCCTCGAGTTTTTAAAACTTTACATTACCATTCCACCGTCAACGGTTATTACCTGCCCTGTGATGTAGTCTGACCAAGGACAAGATAAAAATAAAACGGCATTTGCCACATCTTCTGGAGACCCCATCCTCTCTAAAGGAATTTGGGCCAGAGTGGCGGTTTTCTGAGCATCAGTTAGCACCTCAGTCATCCCCGTTTCGATGAATCCCGGCGCTACACAATTCACCAAAACTTTTCTAGGAGCCAACTCTTTTGCCAGCGCTTTTGTCAATCCGATGATCGCCGCTTTAGAGGCAGCATAATTGACTTGTCCAGCATTTCCTGTCAAGCCCACAACGGAGCTGATATTAATTATCCGCCCTTTCCTCGCCTTCATAAAAGCACGGACGAGAGCACGGCAAGTATTGTAGCATGATTTCACATTTACATCCAATACAGAGTCCCAATCTTCTTCTGTCATTTTCATAAGAAGTTGATCTTTTGTGATTCCGGCATTGTTTACAAGGATGTCAACAGAACCTTTCTGCTCCAGAATTTGCTTGCAAAGGGCATCAACTTCTTGAGTATTTGCAACGTTGACTTGGCAAAAAGCAGCTCCAGGCGACTGAGGAAGAGCGGAAAGTTCAGCGACAACCTGAGCCCCCCTTTCGCTATTTGTTCCAATAACGAAAACATAAGCACCATTTTCAGCGAGTTTTTTCGCAATCGCTTTACCTATTCCAGCTGTTGCTCCCGTTACGATTGCGGTTTGACCTTGAAGTAGCATAATTTTTATCCTTTTAAAAGAGTTTCCAGCTGAGCGATATCGTCCAGCTTTTCGATACTGATACAGGGAACATTAGAATCTATTCTTTTATTAAATCCAGAAAGAACTTTTCCACATCCGAGCTCAACAAACAGATCTGTTCCTTGACTGATGAGGAAGCGAATCGACTGTTCCCACCGAACAGAGTTAGTCACTTGATTGATCAGGTTTTTACGGATCTCTGACGGATTCTCTGCAGCTGTTCCTGTAACGTTCATCACGATTTGGCAGGGACTTCCATGTAAAGGGACATTTTGGATATGGGGAGCGAGTTTTTCTTCGGCGAGCTTCATTAGACCACTGTGAAAGGCTCCATAAACTTGTAATGGGAGCACCCGTTTTGCACCTTTCGCTTTTGCTGCAATAGTTCCTGCTTCAATCCCTTTCACTGTGCCCGAAATAACAACTTGGCCAGGGCAGTTGAAGTTTGCAGCCCATAGATCATTTGGTAATGCGACATCTTTAACAATTTCAGCAACTGTATCAGCATCAAGCCCAACAACAACAGCCATTGTCCCCTTAACCTGCTCGCAAGCATCGTTCATGTATTGCCCCCGCTTCCCAACAAGAGAAACCCCATCAACGAATAGAAGTTTTCCCGACGCCGTTAATGCGGTATATTCTCCTAGACTCAGTCCAGCACAGGCTGTGGGGGTGAGTGAAGGAAACAAGTTTTGGACAGTACGGAGAATCGCCGTGCTGGCGACATAGATCCCCAATTGACTGTTTTTCGTCTCTAAAAGAGTTGTTTCAGGTCCATCAAAAACAATCGACGAAAGCCTTCTTTCAAGAATATCATCGGCTTCTTCGAAAGTATGTTTAGCTATCGGATAAGCAGAAAAAAAATCTTTTGCCATACCGAGGTATTGAGCTCCCTGACCGGGAAATATAAAGGCGATCTTGCGATATCGGGACATTAAATCCTCATGAATTGACTTGTGTTAAGACAGCTGCACCCCATGTTAACCCGGCGCCGAAAGCGACGAGCAAGATGTGCTCTCCTGTTTTAATTTGATGTTCAGCGACAAGCTCATCAAGAGCAATAAGTACACTCGAGGCTGATGTGTTGCCATATTTATGGACAGTTTTATACATACGCTCTGGCGAAATATTAAACCCTTTAGCAATGGCATCCATAATCCGCATATTTGCTTGGTGAGGGACAAGCCATTCCACCTGATCTTCTTTTAAACCCACCTGTTCAAGAGCTGCTTTTGCTGCAGCCCCCATCCTTCTAACCGCGTGCTTAAAAACTTCTTTGCCATCCATCTTGAAGTAGTGCATCCTCCCCGCAACAGTTTCAGCTGTTGGTGGATTTTTTGCACCTCCGGCAGGGACATAGAGCAACTCAGCCAAGCTGCCGTCAGCCCCTAGTGAAAGAGAATCAATGCTTAGGCCGGCACCGCTTCCGTCAATGATGGCTGCTGCAGCCCCATCACCAAATAAAATGCACGTGGAACGATCCTGATAATCAACATAAGCAGACATTTTTTCAGCAGCCACGATGAGTACACGTCGATATATTTTAGCTTCAACATATGCTTTGGCAACAGATAATGCATAAAGAAATCCGGAACACGCGGCTTGCAGATCAAAAGCTGGAATGTTCTCGCTACCTAAACGGTGTCCAATGATGGCTGCAACGCTGGATGATGTATAGTCAGGAGTCATTGTCGCCACAACAATTGCATCGATATCTTTAGCAGTCAAACAAGCTGATTGCAAAGCTTTTTGAGCTGCACTAGTCCCCATGTCAGATGTCGACTCGTTAGATGCGGCAATCCGTCGCTCTTGGATTCCCGTACGGGAAAAAATCCATTCATCTGTGGTATCCACAATTGTTTCTAAGTCTTTGTTTGTGAGCTTTTTACTGGGAAGGTACGACCCTAAGCCGGTAATGCGCGCTTTCACTTTATCATTCATGAAAATCCTTACAAAAATATGAAGCCCAGTTTAGCTAAAAAGGGAATAAAATGCGAGTTTTGTCTGACGAAACCCATTCCAGCCAAACATTTTTCTCATCAAAACACCCTGTTTTTTTAATAAATAGTTAATATAAAACAACTAAATAAATAACAAAGTACATTATAATAGTAAATAGGTAGTAAAAATCATTAACGGATTAAATTATGATAAATCCATTACCTTCAAAACCAGCTTGGCCACCGACAGAAGGAGATATACAATTTCTCCCAGCTACTAGCCATAGAAGCTCACGTGTAAGTACGGATTCTGCTGCAAGCACGGATTCTGCTGGTCAAAAAGTATTCCACTTTGCAGAAGATCATCCCTTTCAGCGCTCCGGCCTCAGCCGATTTTTTAGTAGTAACAAAATACGACCCGAGGAAACTGAAACAGATAGAGCCCCTGCGAAAAAGCAAGGGTTGTTCCGGCGAATAAGCAGTGTAGCTTTAAGCATATTCTCCAAAAGACCTGAGTCAACAGATTCGGTTACACCATTTTATCTTAACTCAGTTGACGAATCTCCAGAATTGTTTAGACGCCCCGCAAAAACCAACCCCGTCACCCAGATTTTGCAATCAAACGAATACACGACTTTCACTAAAAGAAGCGACGCCATTTGGAAGACAATTTTGGAGGAAGAGCCTGCTTTAAGTAAAAAAATAGAGCAATTTCAAAAGGAACACTCTCAAAAAATTGGCATGCTGACAACATGGCCTTGGAAAAGCTTGGTTAATACCTGGGGTATCAACTTGACTGAAAAATGCGATGAAGATCATCTCTCTTATGAGGAATTTCGAGATAAAGCAAATCAATTTATCGATAGCATGTGTGCAGAAGCCGCAAAACAAATGAAACTCCCTGCTGTTAACTGGTTTGATATTGGATCTAAAGGATATACATCGGATGTTGACCTTTCGATGCGAGGTGTTGATAAAGAAGTCACGCCCTATGAAGCTTTCATCTACAAACTATTACGAGATACGACCCACAACTTTATTTTCAGTGGTCTTTCGGGCGTTCAACTTGACACAGAAAGCTACCCACCCGTTCTCTCAAAAACAATTGATAGTGCAACGATGTTACAGACAAGCGAGTACACGACAACGGAAATTGCCATGAAGTTACTACATAGAAAAAATGACTTACCTAGTGAAGATTGGCAAATTTTCTGTCAAAACGAGTTAGGTGCAATAAAAGATCAGAGCACAAAAAACACTGTTCAAGAAATGATGAGTTGCATTGGAGACTGGCACGAAGTCATGAAAACCGATATTTTGAGGGAAGTTGTTGGGGATCTTGCTGACACCTTAAAGCCAAAAGAACTTGAAGAAACAGCGCTATCTATTTTGAAAGAAGATCCTCTAGCTTACGACCGCGCTGCAATCAATTACCGAACCCCGATTATCATGAATCTAGCAGAAAGCAACAACGCTTTAATGAAAGAAATTAAAAAACTTGAAACTCAACAAGGAAAGATGTCAACGGCCGACCAAGAAAAACATCATCAAATGGTTGTAAAATACGATTTTATTTACAAGATGTTAGTGAGCCTATTACCTGAAAGCACTTACTCGGGCTCAGAATGGACCGCAACCTTGGGAGAGCAGCAATATATTGTAGATGCGTCCATAGCTACAAAAACACTAAAAAGAAAACTATCTAAAGGAGAGGCTGGAGCAGTTCACCCCCCAACCCTAAATGAACCAACTGCAACGGAACTATCTATCGCTGCCAGTGTTGAATGTCAACAATTCATGAATAAAACACACGACATCCATACAGGCGTGAATCAAAATCCAGAAAAAGACCTAATCAATGGATCAAAATATTTACTCAGATTGACAAAAAACATTAGCAAAGCAATAGAGAGCCACAAAAAACAAAATCCTCACTTTGAAATTAATATAGACAAGTATTTAGAAATAGCTACTCAGCTGGAACAGTGCAAGAG
>JBAWZJ010000111.1:0-6737 GCA_037143085.1 Parachlamydiaceae bacterium
GTCATATAATATAATGTAAAAAACGTTTGTTTATAACATTTATTATATGAAATAATTTTTTATTTATATAGTTTTTATTTTAATTCTCCGGTTTTTTACTCTACTTAAAGTATACCGAACGTCATTCAAAAGTTGGCGTTTCTAGGGCGCCAAAACCCCGGAGATCGAATATCGTAAATTGGTTCGTATTGAGAATTCTGACCAATTTACGATGTTCGATCTCCGGAGTTTTGGCGCAGCCAAACTCTAAAATTTTATATTGACAGCGTGCTAGGGGGTTATCGGCTTAAACATCCAGAAATTTCCAGAAGAAACGACTTCGCAATTGAGAATCTCAGCGGCTTGAATGACTGCAATTTGGACAGATTTCCAACTCCAATCATCTCCACACATAATTCCATCTTGCTTAAGATGAGGAGTCCATGCCAAAATATCGTTAAAAACGCTGGTTGTGTCATGTGCTGCATCGATATAAATAAGGTCAGCTTGAACGTCTAGCGCATTTGCCGCTTCGATCGAATCCATCCGGACAGGAATAATTTTGTTTGTGAGTCCTGCATGCTTCACATTAGATAAGAAAAGTTGATAAAGATAAGGTAATCTTGAGTCTTTTATGTAATAAGCTGGTTCATTTGGAGATCCAGCCCAAGTGTCCACAGCGTAAAGTAATCCACTACTTTGTAGATGACTGGCGATAAATCGTGTTGAGGCTCCAAGCCACGATCCCACTTCAATAACTATTTCAGGTTGATAATCTTCAATTAAGGTCTGTAGCTGCTTGCTATTTACAAACCAACCATGATCATCAAAAGGTAAATTTTTGATAGATTTATAAGGTTCTGGAATATCCCCTGAGAGGGAGATACAGAAAGTTAAAAGAACCAAAACAATTTTTTTTATGATGTTTCCTTTTCTCCGAGAGTCTATTCAAGGCTCGCTAAAAAAAAATAGCATTTTTGATAAGTATTCATTACGATAAGGTGTAAAAATTTTACTTGTCTAGTTTCAGGTCTTCTTGTTTTTAAATTATTTTTTTGTGGTACAGTATGCGAAAAACTATTTTTTTATTTTTACTTCATTTTTCACTTTACGGTTCTGAAGTTCCCGACTTTAAGAATATCAATAGAAGTAAAAATGTTGTATTTTTCTTATCTACGCCGAAGTCTGGAACCAATTTAGTCTCAGGTAGTTTGTCGGCGATCACAAGAAAGCCGATATCGTGGTTACGTTGGAAGATGAAAATTTTCAATCCATCTTTGGAATATACACAAGATCCTTCATACAATCGTCTAGAACTGCCTCTAGTAAGTGATAAACCACTTATGTACCGCACACACTATGACTTTGAAGAATTAATGAAGGTATCATCTTGTTGGAATAAATTGATTTTTCTGACAAGGAATCCGAAAGAATTGCTCTTTAGAAAATTCTTCCTAGAATCATCCTCGACTGAAAATCCAGATATAAAATTTATAGAAAATTTCTTGAGCGGGTATTTACAAGCTTTCAAAGTTTTTGACGGTTGGTTTTCCGAAAATAAATGTCTTGTTTTTTATGAGGATTTTATCAGCTGTGGTGATGAAATACTTTTAGACTTGCTAAAATTTATGGATGAAGAGCCTAACTTCATAGACGATTATCAACAACACAAAGAAGAATATACATCGAAATTACTTAATAGCTATGCTCAACAACACACGCACAATGCGGGCGGATCTTCCTCCATCAATGGCCCAAAGACCATCCATTACACAAAAGATGTGAGTTTTGAAACCCTCGCATGTATAGATGAATATATAAAAACAAAGGAACCTTTGATTTGGGAAAAGTACCTTAAAAGATTCCAGTCATTTCCATAGAGTTATTGATTTTTATGAAATATTTTATTTTTTTGCTTCTTATGACGTTTTGTTGTGTTTACGGGGCTCAGGACCTGAGTGAATCCGTAACGTCGAAACCGAAGATTAAACTCTACTGTCTGTATACACCACAATTTCAAGTGATGTATGAACGATATTTTTTGCCCAGTATTAAGGATGATATTCAGATCATTGCTCGAGAATATCAGCAAGAGTGTTCTTCTGGAACTTTTAGATCTGACGGGTGGGATAAAACAATGCTTCGCAAGTTGGAGCTGCTCAAAGAAGCTGTTGAAGAGCATTGGAATGATAAAATCTTCATTTACTCGGATGCGGATATTATTTTTTTGAAACCGGCTCTGGAGGATTTGTTAACTTGTTTAGGAGATCATGATTTTGTTGTCCAACAGGGGTGGCCTCAAAATGCACTTTGTGCAGGATTTTTTGTCATGCGAGGGAATGAAAAAACATTAAAATTAATCACAACTGCTCATCGGCTATTAGAAGAAAAGATTAGTGTGGATGATCAGGTTGCACTAAGAAAAGCCCTCAAAGAGTTCAAAAAAGGCGAAATATCATGGAGGTTTCTCCCTTCTGAACAATTCCCAAACGGTTATCGTGTTTTGAAAACAGGGGCGGCAGAGTTGTATTCAGCGAACTCAGAGATCGTGTTGGATGACTCTATTATTTTATTTCATGCAAATTGTTGCATAGGTTTAGAAAATAAATATGATTTTTTGATGAGAGTTCAAGCTGCTGGTAAATAAGGAGTGAGTCATGGTTCAGCTCTACTGTTTTTTAGTCAATCTCTGTGTCGGTATCTGTGGCTACGGTAATGAAATTATCCTAAAAACGACCGTTTACGACGATGATGTGATGCAAGTTGTTGATATGGTGAAAGCACCCTTGATCACAACCGATTCCGATTCAAAAAATAGTGTCAATTTACCGACTTCAACTGGCAGTTCTGGGATTATTGATGTTGAAAGTTTGCCAGAACTTAGAACAACACAATATGAGATCGCTCCATATAAAAAAATAGTGGTTTTCTCTGCATCCCGAACAGGCAGTTCTTTGGTATACAACATCTGTAGATTTCTTTTTGAAAAAGGAGAAAATTTTTCCTGTTTTCATAATGAATTTAATCAGAATTGTTTGGTTTTAAAAACACACATATATTCAGAGTTAAACTTAATAGAAGAAAAAGATGTGTTATATGTTGTCCCTATTCGGAACCCGATAGATGCGTGCATCTCTCATTATAGAATCAGCGAAAGTCGTTTTAAAGAGACTGAGAGATTCGCTAGACTGATAATGAAAAAACAAGGCGGGTATTTGAGTTTTTGCGACACGATGAAAAATGAGGGGAAGAATGTCGTTTTTGTAAAATATGAGGACTTCGGAGGCAATATAGACTACCTTCTCGAATTTTTCGAAAATTATTTTTCTTTATCTATTTTGACTGAAGACAGAGAAATGATAAAAAAAGGATACGCCAAAGAAAATATTTACAAAGCTGTTGAGGAGTTTGCAAATTTCAAAAACGCTCTTCCAATTTCTGGTTTTCATGGTAAGCATGTATCGTTGGAAAAATACACTCCACCTGAGCGGTTTCTTGAATGGTTGAACGACTATCTTCAAGAAATCAAACCGATATTTATGAAATATGGGTATGTCGATTTTTCAATCCCGAGGCTTTGACGTAGCCAAAATTTCCCAAATTTCAACTGGAACCAGTATATTATTCCTTAACAATTTTAATGTTATTGATAGCGAAGGAAAGAAGAGGATAATTCCGATTCTGGTGTGATGGGTGAGCATCCTTATAAAGGAAAGCTTTCGAGGAGTAAAATACTATCTCCACCGGCTCATGAGTCAGATAACTTTTAGGGATTTTTCCACGATATATCGAAAACAAGTCGTTTGCTTCTTGCGATAGCTCGATTTCTCTCCCATTAACACTTGTTTTTGGGGAAATTTCGCTTGTTAATGTCTGTGCTGTGAAGGAAAAATCATAGTCGATTCCTTCTTCCAAAGAAAAATAGATGTGGGCGGGTTGGTCCGTCACCCAACGGTAGACCGAGTTATTGCCGAAGTCTCCTTCTGTTACTTCTCTATAACTCCATCCTCTTCCTTTTAGAGGAAGGTTAAAGCTGTAATCGATGTCACTGCTTTTTTTCAATATCTTATCAAATGTCTTCGTCCTTAATGGATAGAGTGTATCTTTTTTCTGAAGACAGGCTTTAGCATAGGCGTACAATTGGGTGTCTAGCAAATTTAATTGTTTTATTTTATCCAAAAGCTCATCGCTAATAGGTTCCTTTTGAGTAAAATTCATTTTTGGTATTTCTTTTTCTTCTAGATCGATGTCAAGGCGGTTGAAAAGATTGATGATATCTTGTGAAAAATTATCGAAGAAAATGACACAATCCATTGCTTGTAGAGTTTGTTTTGCACTTTCTAATAATTCCTCTCCTTCTAACAATGGATCGGCGGATAAGTTCCTGCACAGGGCATTGTCGATGAGATCTTCTCTATATTTGTGTTTTAGTCGTTGATGTAGAACGGATTCCAAATCATGAAATTTTTCATTTCCTTGTTTTTTAGCACGCAAAAGAGATAGATAACGTTCTATGGGATCTCGTAGAATTGTAACTTTGAATGCTTCTACAAAGTCTTTATCCAGAGTTGTGCAAAACCAATAAGGAAAGTGTCCTGAAACAACACCTTCTTCTACTTGGGCTTTTGCTTTTTTACGATTTCGAAAGGGATAAATTTCTTCTGAGCTTACTTGTAACTCCAGCATTAGCCGTAAGGTTGTTCCTCCGGTTTTTGGAATATGCAAAAAATAGAACCTAGCTTCTAATGCATTGAAGGGGAATATTACTACGATAAGGTAAAAAAATATAATAGATAATTTTGTGTTCATAAGTTTCTTAGGTGGTATACCGAACGTGATTTAAAAGCGGGCATTTTTAGCGCGCCAATTTTTGAATCCCATTCGGTATAATCATTAATGGTTCGGTATGCATACTTGAGGATCAATAAAAAGTTTGAGAAATCTCAGGAGATCTTTGAAAAGGCATAAAGGGAATAATTTTTCGTAAAATAGGTTTACCAAAACACAATCTTTTGTTAGACTTCCCGGATTAGGTTTGTTGTATAACTCATGATAACTTATATTCAAGATTTTTTTCCGTTTTTTGTGCGACTAATTATCTGTTTCCTAAAAAAAATGTAGGAAAAATAACGCTCAAGGAAGAATACCGGGACATCAAATGTATCGAAATCTTTGTTTTCTGCTCCTAACAATTCTATTTTATCCCTTTTTCAGCACATCATCAATTGAGAAGGAAGGGTTACCGTTATTTTGGTGGAAGGAAGGAAATTTCATCAATTTTGGAGACCATATTTCTCTCAAGATGGTTGAAAGAATTGTTGGAGGTCCACTTGAGTGTTATAACAAAAAAAATAATCGCCAAGAAAAAAAAATGTTGGCAACGGGTTCTATTTTTTATTTTGCTAATCAAAATGATATTGTCTGGGGATCTGGTATCAATGGTAAGCGTCTTTCAAAAGCTGATTATGTTTTTACCCAACTGGATGTTAGGGCTGTTAGGGGGCCGATTACCCGGGATTTTTTGAAGGATAACTTTGAAATTATAGCCCCTGAAATCTACGGTGACCCTGCATTGCTTTTTCCTTATCTGTTTCCTGAGTTTAAGCGCGAAATAAATCCGCAACTAGATTATGTCGTCATTGTTCATTATCTTGATATTCCCTATTTTAAGGATGTTCAAGACCCTCATATTGTTTTTGCTACGGACCCCTGGGATAAGGTGATAAAGGCTATTCTTAATAGCCGATTTGTGATTTCTAGTTCTCTTCATGGTGCCATTATTGCCGAGGCTTATGGGATTCCAGCCCGCTTACTGCGTTTATCGGACAAAGAACCTCTTCTAAAATTTTATGATTATTATCTTGGTTCAGGTCGTTCCGGATTTCAATATGCCGTTTCAGTAGAAGAAGCTTTATTAATGGGAGGGGAACCACCTGCTGTCTGTGATTTGGAACAACTCTATAACGCATTTCCTTTTGAATTTTGGCCGAAAGGGAAATTTCATAAAATTAACTTTAAAGAGGTAGAGTTGTGATAAAAAATTTCTTGTTGATCACTGTGTTTTTTTTACACATGTTTTCCCTAAAGGCAGATATCCGAGATCTTAATAAATTGCGGAACGATTTTATCGTAGAAACAAAAAAAATAGAAATACCGGATTTTCCGGAAGCTTTTAATCCTTCGATTGTTCGCTGGAACAATAAATTATTGATGTGTTTCCGTTCATATGATCCTGAGACGCATTCGACAGATTCTATTTGGTTTGTCTGGCTTGATGATGAGTTTAATCCTATTGGCGATCCTGTCGTTTTAAATAGGACTAACGAGTTTGCTAGCAATCCATTACAAGCAAAAGATCCCCGTCTTATTATTGTTGGTAATCAATTGTATGTTATTTACAGCAACCTTTATCCATTTGAAGAGCCAGTAAGTCGTATGTACGTTGGAAAGGTGGAAATAAAGGAGGATGGAAGTTTTAACACGGATTCTCCTGCTCCACTTATTTTTTATGAGGGAGAAATCCGTAACCGTAAAGAAAAAAATTGGGTTCCTTTTGTTTTCGGTGATGTTTTGATGTTAGCGTATAGTATACAGCCTCATCATATTGTTGTTCCCATATTGAATCCAAAAAGCTCTATTTTTGAGTCTGAAAAAACTTGTTGTATGACACTTGCAAATACAATAGGAAGTATTAAATGGGACTGGGGGCAGCTTAGAGGCGGAACACCGGCTCTTTTTGTTAATGGTTCTTATTTGGC